>NZ_JAZZJS010000031.1:0-5194 GCF_056180635.1 Denitrobacterium sp.
ACACGGCGCTGTTGATCTTCTTCGCCAGAGCCTCGTCGTTGGTGAGGATGAGGCCGCCACGGGGGCCGCGCAGCGTCTTGTGCGTGGTGGTGGTGACGATATCGGCGTAGGGCACGGGGCTGGGATGCTCGCCCGCGGCAACCAGGCCAGCGATGTGAGCCATGTCGACCATGAGGTACGCGCCAACGCCATGGGCAATCTGCGCGATGCGCTCGAAATCGATGACGCGCGGATACGCGCTAGCGCCAGCGACGATGACCTGCGGCTTCACTTCCTCGGCCTGAGCCTGCAGCGCGTCGTAGTCGATGCGCTCGTCGCTGCCCACGCCATAGGCCTCGACGTGGTAGAGCTTGCCCGAGAAGTTCACGGGGGAACCATGCGTGAGATGGCCGCCGTTGTCGAGGCTCATGCCCAGGATGGTGTCGCCCGGCTTGATGATGGCTGCGTATGCGGCGTAGTTCGCCTGAGCGCCCGAGTGGGGCTGCACGTTGGCGAACTTGGCGCCGAAGAGCTCCTTGGCACGGTCGCGCGCGAGGTCTTCCACGATGTCGACCTTCTCGCAGCCGCCGTAGTAACGCTTGCCCGGATAGCCTTCAGCGTACTTGTTGGTGAGCACGCTGCCCATGGCCTCCATTACCGCAGGTGAAACGATATTCTCGCTAGCAATGAGCTCGATGGTACCGCGCTGACGGGACAGCTCCTGGCTGATAGCGGCAGCAACTTGCGGATCAGTCTTGTCTACAAACTGAAATGGCATGGCGTTCCTTTCGCTCGAAATAGTACGCGTGCCATGCTAGCACTCCCGCGCGAAATGGAAACCCCGATATCGGCTACTACACATAGACAGTGAGAGCAGCGGGGCACAATATAGATAGTGTGGGGCTAGTCGAGTTCCATGATCTTCTGAACGCGGCCAGCGTGGCGGCCGCCACCGAATTCGGTGGAGAGGAACGTGTCGAGGATCTGGCAGTTCGTGTCGAAGTCGACGAAGCGGCCGGAAAGCGTGATGACGTTCGCGTCGTTGTGCTCGCGGCAAAGCGCAGCGAACTGGGGCGTGATGATGTTGGCAGCGCGGATGCCGGGAACCTTGTCGGCAGCGAGCGCCATGCCGATGCCCGTGCCGCACACGAGCACGCCGCGTTCGGCTTCGCCCTGGGCGACGTCCTGCGCAACGGGAAGCGCGAAATCGGGATAGTCGACGCGGTCTTCGCTATCGCACCCGCGGTCGAGCACCATATGACCCTGCTGAACCAAGTATGCCTTCAGCTGTTCCTTCTGCTCGAAGCCGGCGTGATCGGAGCCCATCGAGATAACCATGTGCGCATTCCCTTCGTTAATACGGTGCAGCAGACGCCGCATATGTCTGTTCACGCCGCCATTATAGACACGCGCGGTATACTACTACCAGCAATCAGTCCAAACAGGAAGGTATTAACATGACTGTGCTCGAAGAATTCGGCCCGCGCGTAACCGTCGTCGACCATCCGATGGTGCTGCACAAGCTCGCGATCCTGCGCAGCAAGGATACGCCCTGCAGCCAATTCCGAACGCTCGTTAAGGAACTTTCCCTGTTCGAGGGCTATGAAGCCACGCGCGACCTTAAGCTCGAGGAAGTCGAGGTGGAAACGCCCATCTGCAAGACCACCGGCCATCGCGTCGACGCGGGTCACGATGTTGCCATCGTCCCCATTCTGCGCGCCGGCCTGGGCATGGTCGACGGCATGCTTGAGCTCATCCCCTCGGCCCACATCGGCCATCTGGGCATGTACCGCGACCCGGAAACGCACGTGCCGCACGTGTACTACGGCAAGCTGCCCAACGACATCGCCAACCGCTACGTGCTTGTGGTCGACCCGATGCTCGCCACGGGCGGTTCGTCCATCGATGCCATCCGCTACCTGCGCGAGCAGGGCGTGAAGAGCCTGAAGCTCATGGTGCTCGTGGCCGCTCCCGAAGGTGTGCGCGCCGTGCTCGACGCCGACCCCGACGTGCAGATTTACGCCTGCGCCATCGACGAATGCCTCAACGACGACGCCTATATCGTCCCCGGTCTGGGCGATGCCGGCGACCGCATCTTCGGCACGAAATAGCGCTAACCCGCATACGCGACAAGGGGCGACTTCCACGCGGGAGGTCGCCCCTTTCTTATTGCGCGAACGAGCTGCTAGACGAGCTCCACGTCGAGCGCATCGGCAGTGCCCTGCAAATCTTCGCGCATTTCGGCGATCTTCTGCAGCGCTGCGGCCTTCTGCTCGTCGGTGAGCACCTGCGAGCTTTTCACCTCTTCCTCCAGGCCATCGACGTAGCCCGACTCGAGCGCCAACATCATCTGGAAGGAATCGCGGTCGTCCTGCTGCTGGTCGGTTTGCACGGTCGTGCTGTACGTATCAACAATGTTGTCTTCGGGAGGCGTGATGAGGTACAGCGACCAGAGAATGCCGCCGAAGACGAACACCACCACGAACGCGATGTTCATGATGTCGCGAGGTACGCGCGCGAGCCAGCGTTCCATGAGCGGATACACGAACCACGTAATGACCGAGGCAGCCACGCCGAACGCAAGGGCATTCTGCAGGCACACCTGCCCCATGATGTTGCCGAAGTTGTCGCTGTAGTTCCACAACTGCAAATCGGCGTTCACGATGAGCCCCATCGTGAACTCGATGATCGAACACACGAGCGCGTTCGCCACGAAGCTGATGACGTACGGGACGATACGGTTCTTGAACTTCTTCTTCAGCCACAGCAGCAGCGGATACAGCGCCAGCGCAATGATAACGACTGCCGCGCCCTCCATCGGGAACGGATAGAGCCAGTCGCGCCAGAGCATCGTGTTCGTGGGGTCGTATTCGCCCTGCACGAGGCCCAAGCGGATGAACTGGCACATGCCGGCCTCCATCCAATGGCCCAGCACCGAGAACACGACGAAGTACATGATGAGGTTGCGCACGAACGGCCAGCCGCGGCGATTGACGACGAACTCGTCCTTCTTGGAAACCTCCGAGCTGCGCAGCGAGAGGTCGTTCACCATCGTGGCCTTCGCGCGCTTCGAGAACGCGAAGTAGAAGATGAGGAACAAATAGAACGGCGACCCGAAGAGAATCTGGGCCAGCGAGAAATGCCCCGAAATGATGTCGTAGAGCGAAGGACCGACCATCGCGAAGATCGACATGCAGATCACGAAGGGACGCGTTATCTTGTAGCGGTTCACGAAGAGCCAGAACGCGACGCCCTCGAATACCACCATGAACCATTCGACGATATTCTGGGAGCTGTACACCACCGTGTCGCGTGACGACATGATGAGCGCCAGGAGCGTGAACAGGATGTGCAGCGCGAAAACCACCTGCACGAAGCGCATGAAACCTAGCTTGTTCGGAGCGCTGAACTTAATGTCGTTATACGCCTGGCGAGCAGCGCGCGTGGCGGCGCGATGGTCGGCCTTGGCCTTCTTGCGAGCAGCGCGCTCTTTCTCACGCGCCTCGCGGATTTCGTCGCGATTGCCCCCTTCTTGCGCCCGCGCTCCATCGCGAAGCGCCGCATCGGCGATGGCATCGGATTCCATGGCAATGCCGGCCATGGCAACGGCTTCCGCGGCGCTGAGCTGTGCCTTCTGCGTAATGTGCGCACGGGCAACACGACCCTCGCGGACCCATTCTTCTTCGGCATGCGTAGCGTTTTCCACTTCAGCCATGACGCCCCCTTGCCCGCAGCGAACTCCCCTGCGCACTCCCAAATAATCCCCGTCGATTAATGATGCCTTCACAATAGCATATTGAGGCTCCACGCACTAGCTGCAAGACCCCTAATTCGCCCCTGACGTGCGGGTGCGCTCGATGCAAGAAGCCCAGCCGCTCACCAGCCGCGCACGGGTTACCGCATCCATTTGCGCCGAATAGACATTCTCGATCACGCGCTTGCTGCGAATCTCGTCCATGTCGCTCCAGAAGCCCGTGCACAGGCCCGCCAAGTACGCCGCGCCCGCAGCCGTGGTCTCGGCGTTCGCGGGGCGCACGAGCCTGCAACCTAGGATATCGGCCTGGAACTGCATGAGGAAATCGTTGCGCGCGGCGCCACCGTCGACCGACAGCGTTTCCACGCGAACGCCCGCATCGGCGACCATGCTCGTCATGAGGTCGTTCACCTGGTACGCCAGCGCCTCGAGCGCTGCGCGCACGATGTGGGCGCGGTTCGCGCCACGCGTGAGCCCGTAGATGGCCCCGCGCGCCTGCGCGTCCCAATACGGTGCGCCCAAGCCGGTAAAGGCCGGCACGATATAAACGCCCGCGGTATCGGGGACGCTTCGCGCGAGCTGCTCGCTTTCCGATGCGGAGCCTATCATCTTCAGCTCGTCGCGCAGCCACTGAATGAGCGCACCTGCCATGAACACGCTGCCCTCGAGCGCGTATTCCAGACCCTGCACCCCCGGCTCGCTTGCCGCGATGGTGGTGACGAGGTTGTTCTTCGAGCGAATGGCCTCGGAGCCGGTATGCATGAGCAGAAAGCAGCCCGTGCCATACGTGTTCTTCGCGTCGCCAGGGCGCGTGCAGCACTGCCCGAACAGGGCAGACTGCTGATCGCCCGCAACGCCGCAGATGGGAATACCCTCGGGTACGGCAGGCAGCGGAAATGCCGACGCGGAAGAGGCAGCCGGCACGCTCGACGCGGTAACGCCGTAGCTCGCCGACGACGGGCGCACGTCGGGGAGCATGGCCATGGGCACATCGAACAGCTCGCACAGCCAATCGCTCCACGTGCCCGCATGAATGTCGAACAGCATGGTGCGGCTCGCGTTCGTGTAGTCGGTCGCATGCACCTTGCCGCCCGTGAGGTTCCAAACGAGCCACGTGTCGATCGTTCCGAAGAGAATATCGCCCGCAGCTGCGGCCTCGCGCGCACCAGGGACGTTGTCGAGCAGCCAGGTAATCTTGCTGGCCGAGAAATACGCATCGGGAATGAGACCCGTCGTTGCCGCGATGCGCTCGCGCATTTCGGGAGCCGAGCAGCGCTCTTCGATGATGGGCGCCGTGCGTCGACACTGCCACACAATGGCAGGCGCGATGGGCTCGCCCGTATGGCGGTCCCATAACACCGTCGTCTCACGCTGGTTCGTGATGCCGATGGAATCAACATCGGCTGGCTTCACATCGAACGCGTCCATGACGTCGCGCAGCACCGAAAGCTGGGTGGAAAG
>NZ_JAZZJS010000032.1:0-2104 GCF_056180635.1 Denitrobacterium sp.
CCGAAGACTAGCCGCACTGGGGCAAAAAGGGACACTCCCCTTTTGCTCATTACATTCGTTCGATTCGGTCTTTTTGCTTATATGAGCGCACCGCCGCAAGAGCTGCCGAAGCCTGCCGCGCAGCTATAGCACAGCGGATTCGTGCGGATCCGGCGCGATGGCAATTGGCCTTCCTGCATGTCGAAGATCGTCGCATCGCGCATGGCGTCATCCTCGCCCGATGGAATCTGAATGGGCAATCCCAGCACATGATTGGGCTCGCAATCGTACAAACGCCCATCCCAATCCACATTCACCATATCGCGGCACATCAGGCGCGTAATGGCCAGCGTGTTGAAATTGTCAGCCAAAAGGGCCAGGTAATCATCGAACATGCCATGATCCAGAAGGTCTGCCGCAAAGCGCCCGCATGCCCAATTGTTGAATGCGAATAAACCATCGAAGCATACGCCTTGATCACGTTCGAGCACTTTGCGGTAAGATGCCTCGATCATGTCCTGCGGCAGCGGCAGAAACGGTCCGGCAACGTTATACACCAGATCCAGAACGAGCGGCTTCGCGCTGTCATTTTCCCCTTGAGCGCTATCGGGTTCCCGATGCGCCTTGCCATAACCGAGCGCATTCAGCTTGCGGATGGCGTCTATAGCTCGCTCGAACACGCCGTCGCCACGTTGCGAAGCAGTCCCCTTGGGATCGTAGAACGGCAAGGAGGCAATCACATGAACGCCTTCCTGCGCAAACGCGTCCATAAGCGGCGCATACTCGGGCTTCTCCAACAACGTCAGGTTCGTGCGCACGATCACGTTGCCCCAGCCCGCCCGCTGCGCCACCTCGCGCAAGAACCACTCGAACTCGGGATGCAGCTCGGGACTGCCGCCGGTGACATCCATGGTCTCGAAACCGCCCGCCTCGAACGCTGTCAGACAAGCTTCGAGCGTCTCATGCGACATGTGCTCCGTGCGCTTTGGAGTGCATTCCAGATAGCAATGCCGACATGCCAGATTGCATGCATACGTGATGTTCACCTGCATGGTCGCCTGATGCTCGTGCGTCTGCAGCAGCGACGGTTCGCCCACGCGCTCCTCAAACGTGTAGTAGTTAGCACGTTCGTAGGCATCCTGCAGCATCTGCAAATCGACGTTACGCGTTCCGAGCCGCACCTCAAACGCCTGTTGAGCACGCTCGGCATCGAATGCCCCGCGATGGAGACGCGCCTTCGAGATTCCGAAGTACTTCGCATAGCGCGACGCTTCCAGCATGCGCGCCGTATTGCCGCTTACCGCGCGCGGTCTTCCTTTGATGAAACGCAGCTCGGAATCGAAATCGAAATAACGCGGCATCTCGGGCATGCCGCCCAGATACGTCGCTTGCTGTCCATAGTCTTCTTCGGTCTGTTCGAGTCCCGTGCACTTGATGGCGCGGATCGTGCGGCTCCGAAAACTCGTGAAGCCAACGCGTGTTTGAATGCCCAAATCGCCCACATTCATGGGATTGTCGACCGTCCATACGAAATGCGGCCATCCCGCATCTGCCATCAAACGGCGAAAATCCTCTGCATATGTTGCGCCGCCCAGGCATTCGCTATGCAGTATGGGGTCGTCGCGCAGCTCTTGCGGCAAACGCCGACTTGCATATACGTCCGAGAAGTACAACTCTCCGCCCGGCTTGAGCACGCGATAGACCTCCGCCATCACCATATCCTTGAACGGCGACAGGTTAACAACGCAATTCGATACCACCACGTCGATTGATTCATCGTCAATGCCGCAAGCCGCCAAATCCTCGATGTAGCCCAGGCGGAACTCCACATTGGAGTTCTCGAACCCGAACTTCTGCGCATGGTAATCGCGATAGCGCTCGGCGATTTCCAGCTGCTCAGGAGTCATATCCACGCCGATTACGCGACCGGTCGGACCCACCAGTTTCGATAGGACGTACACATCGCGACCCGAGCCGCACCCCAAATCGAGCACCGTGGCACCTTCAAGCGCCGGGGGAATGGGCGACCCGCATCCATAGAAACGCGCAATCACCTCGTCGGCAATAAGCGGCATGACATCGAGTACATAGCGAGGCGGCGGCACCGCTTCGCAATGCGGCGCAT
>NZ_JAZZJS010000033.1:0-3547 GCF_056180635.1 Denitrobacterium sp.
CTGCAGGCCTTCATCATCGTGGGAGGCGTCACGCGCCTCATTCCCCTCACGGGCCTCACGCTCCCCTTCATCAGCCAGGGCGGCTCTTCGCTACTTGCCAGCTTCATCGCCGTGGGCATGCTGCTGAAATGCGGCGACGAGGGCACGGGCGTGGGTCGCGAAATGACGGGCGCCATCGGCGGCCCCGGCCATGCCCAGACGGGCGTGCTTGGACGCGTGGCCCTGGGCAAGCGCCTCACGGGCCTCATGGTTATCATCTGCCTGCTGTTCGCCGTGCTCGTGGCCAACCTCACGCTGCTCATGGTGGTTAACGCCGAGTACTACCAGAACCTTTCCACGAACAACCACACCACCGCCAAGGAAGCCACGCGCGAGCGCGGCACCATCTCCACCAACGACGGCGTGGTGCTCGCGCAGAGCATCCAGAACGAAGACGGCACATACACGCGCATCTACCCCGCAGGCGTACTTGCCTCTCATGTGGTTGGCTATTCCAGCACGAAGTACGGCACGAGCGGCATCGAGTCGGCATGCAACGAAACGCTCACCGGCAACACCGACTTCGCCACCTGGACCGACGTCATCAATAGCTACGCCGGCATTTCCACCAGCGGAAACGACGTGAAGCTCACCATCAACTCCGAGATTCAGGAAGCCGCGCAGAACGCGCTTTCGGGCTACTCGGGTGCCTGCGTGGTGCTCGACCCCGAAACGGGCGCCGTGCTGGCGCTGGCCTCCTCGCCCACCTACGACGCCTCGGAGTTCGAGAGCCTCCTCTCCAACTCCACCGACTCCTCGTCGAGCGACGCACTGTACAACCGCGCGACCCAGGCGCTCTACGCCCCGGGCTCCACGTTCAAGATGCTCACGCTGGCAACGGCCCTGCAGAACGGCATCGCCAACGAGAACACCGTCTACAGCGCGCCCGGCAGCATGGACATCGGCAACGCGCCCGTTACCAACTTCGACGACACGAGCTATGGCGACATCACGCTCGCACGTGCCACGGAGGTTTCCAGCAACACGGTATTCGGTCAGGTTGGCGTACAGATTGGCCCCGAGCTGCTGGTGCGCAGCGCCGAGCAGTACGGCTTCAACAACACCACCGCCTTCGAGCTTCCGCTCTCGATGTCGCTCATGCCCGACCCCAGCGAGATGACCACATGGGAAACTGCGTGGGCTGCCGTGGGCCAACCCGTAGGCGAGCACGAGAGCCCCGCGGGTCCGCAGGCCACCGTCCTGCAGATGGCCATGGTGGGCGCGGCAATCGCCAACGGCGGCACCATCATGCAGCCGTACCTGGTAGACAGCGTCTACAACGCCGAGGGCGAAAAGGCCAGCGAGACGACGCCTTCCGTGTACGCCAACGTGATGTCGAACGACACGGCCGAGCGCACGCTTTCCGTGCTGCAGGGCGTTGTCGAAAGTGGCACCGGCAAGGGCGCGGCCATCTCGGGCGTGAACATCGCCGGCAAGACGGGTACCGCGCAGACCGATAAGGCACTCGACAACAGCTGGTTCGTGGGCATGGGTCCCACCGAGGATTGCAAAGTCGTGATCGCCATCGTTCTGGAGGAAAACGACGGTTCCACGAACGCTGCGACGCGAGCAAATAATGTGTTAAGCACCGCTTTGAAAGTACAAGGAGCACTGTAAATGGAGTATGCTAGCAGTACGGTAAAATCTCGCTAGCATGTGCCCAAAAGGAGTTTATACGTGAACGGAAACATGGTAGGCAGAGTCTTCAATAACCGCTATCAGCTCACCGACCGCATCGGCATCGGTGGCATGGCGGAAGTATACCGCGCTCAAGACCGCGTGCTCGGTCGCGTTGTCGCGGTGAAGGTCATGCTCCCCCAATACGCCGCAGACGCCGACTTCACGCAGCGCTTCCGCCAGGAAGCCGCATCGGCTGCCAACCTGCAGAGCCCCTATATCGTGAACGTCTACGACTGGGGTCACGACGGCGATACGTATTTCATCGTCATGGAATACGTGCGCGGCAGCGACCTGAAAACGGCCATCACGCAGCGCGGCGCCATCAGCCAGCGCAAGGTCGCCGAAATCGGCTCCCAGGTTTGCCAGGCCCTTTCCGTGGCCCACAACCAGGACATCATCCACCGCGACGTGAAGCCGCAGAACATCATGGTTCAGCCCGACGGCAACGTGAAGGTGATGGACTTCGGCATCGCGCGCGCCAAGAATTCCATGAAGCAGCAGACGTCTGCCGTCTTGGGCACCGCGCATTACATTTCGCCTGAACAGGCACAGGGCAAAGACCTCACCCCCGCCAGCGACATCTACTCGCTTGGCGTGGTCATGTACGAGGCCGTAACGGGCAAGCTGCCCTTCGACGGCCCCGACAGCGTAAGCGTCGCCATGAAGCAGGTGAGCGAATACCCCGTTCCCCCGAGCGAAATCAACCCCGAGGTCGACCCGGGCCTCGAGCAGATCATCATGCGCGCCCTCGAGAAAGACCCGCTGGCACGTTTCGCCACGGTAAGCGACATGAAGCATGCGCTGAACGATTACCTGGCTGGTCGCCCCGTGAACATGGCCGATGCCACGCACGTCATGGCCGGCGGCTTCGTTCCGCCCATGGCCGACGGCACGCAGGTCATGCCCTCGGTCGATGGCGCCACGGGTGCGCCCACCTCGGCGGCGCGCACCATGAAGGCAGTCGACGAAGACGCCATTCGCCAGAAGAAGCGCAAGCGCAACGTTATCGTGGCGCTCGTCCTCATCTTTGCCGTTGCGGCCATCGCCGCAGCCGTAATGCTCCTCACCGGCAACAAGGCGGGCACCGTGCCCGACGTTACGGGCCAGAGCGCCCAGGCCGCAGCCGTTACGCTAAAGGCCGCAGGCTACGAAGTGGGCACCACCACCGAAGTGTATTCCGACACCGTTGCCGCAGGTAACGTTGTTTCCACCGACCCGTCCGCCGGCACCATGGCCGCACAGGGCTCCACCGTGAACCTGAACGTTTCCAAGGGCAAAGAGCAGATCGAGGTGCCCAACCTCACGGGCATGACGCCTGACCAGGCAAAAGCCGCGCTGAACAAGCTGGGCCTCACGCCTAAGGAAGGCACGTCTGAATACTCCGACACGGCCGCCGAAGGCACGGTAGCGCGCCAGGACGTAACGGCAGGCACGAAGGTCGATACGGGCACCACCGTTACGTACTACCTGTCCAAGGGCTCGCAGAACGTTTCCGTTCCCGACCTTTCGGGCATGACGGAAAGCGAAGCCAACGAAGCGCTCGAAGCCGCAGGCCTTACGGGTAGCGCAAGCGACTCGCAGTACTCCTCCAGCGTGGCAAAGGGTTGCATCATCTCGCAGAACCCCTCGAAGAACACGAAGGTGGAAAAGGGTACGAAGGTCACGTACGTGGTTTCCCTGGGCCAGCAGTCGGTGCCGAACGTCATCGGCCTCACGCAGTCCGAGGCGCTCTCGCAGCTCAGCGACTTCAACGTGCACGTGGTCGACCAGTCCAGCAGCACCGTTGCCAAGGGCATCGTCATCGACCAGAAGAAGAACTCCGACAGTT
>NZ_JAZZJS010000034.1:0-28106 GCF_056180635.1 Denitrobacterium sp.
TTCGGCCAGAAGGCGCACGGGCTCTAGCGAGCAGGGGCCGCAGCATGCGTGCAACAGTGTTTTCATGTGCGTTCCTTCCCGCCGATCGCTTCCATTTCCGTTCGCCATACTAGCACGCGCCACGTATTGCCATGACTCCTGCCGCAATAAGCACATGCCGCGAGGGAGCGATGCGTGCCGTGCCTTTTCTGAAAAAGGCACGCCCCTCGCACATCTGTCGCAGCGTTTCCCCAGTTCGCGAAAAACTAGCGACCCATTTCGCCCCAGCAAGCCTGCCTTTTCTGAAAAAGGCAGCGCGCGGTATGTGCCCCTCCGCGGGGCAATGCGCCGGAAATCGAGGACGAGCTCGCCGACATCTAGCGCGCGGTATGCGCCCCTTCGCGGGACAATGCGCCCATCACGACGTCCTGCCCGCTGGAACGCCACCCGAATTGGCGGGCCGGGCTTTCCCCGTTCGTTCGTTTCCGCAGTTTTCGCGTGATTGCTTCTCGAGGGCCCATGCGTATGCGAGTATCGAAGGCGGAATACGAAAAGGGGTGCATATGACTGGTTTCACGTCTGCGGAGACGAATAACGCGAAGCTTAACGCTGCTCCATACGACGCGATATTCTTCGACATGGACGGCACGCTGCTTCCCATGCCCGTGCGTCAGTTCCTCGATCGCTATTACGAAATCCTGGAACGCAAGCTGCGCAACGCGGGGAAGGACGCCAAGCTCTACATTCACTGCCTCGACCGCGGCATGCATGCCATGAGCTGCCACTCTCCCGAGGAGACGAACGCCGATGCGTTTTGGCGCATGTTCGCGCAGGCTCACGAAGACGAGGAGTGCCCGCTGAACGCCCACGAGCTGGCGGAGGCGCGCGATTTCTTCTTCGATTTCTACCAGAACGATTTCGATGAATGCGGTCGCGACATCGTTCCCAATCCGCATGCGGCTGAAGCGGTGCGCATTCTTGCGGAAAAGGGCTACCCCCTGTACCTGACCACTATGCCGCTGTTCCCGTTGGAAGGCGTGCTTGCGCGTCTGCGTTGGGCGCAGGTCGACCCGTCGTATTTTGCGCGCATCACGCGCTTCGACAACAGCACGGCGGTGAAGCCCCAGACGGCGTACTACTACGAGAACTTGGCCATTGCGGGCGCCGAGCCTGGCCGCGTGCTCATGGTGGGGAACAACACCATCGATGATCTGGCGTGCCTGGAAACGGGCATGGATGCCTACCTCGTCACCGACGACCTCATCAACGACAACGGGTTCGACATTGCCACGGTGAAGCACGGAACCATGGAAGAGTTTGCTGATTGGGCCCGTGAGCTGCCCGTATGCGAGAGCAAGCGTGCGCTTGAGGGCTATCCCGACCGCTCTCCGCTCGACGGCGGCATTCGCATTGCTCATGGCCGCGACGCCATGCCCCAGCCCCTGTGGGATGAAAACGAACGCATGAGGATTACCACCACGGCTTCCTAGCCGTTGAAGTGCTCGAAGATAGAAAGAAGACTATGGCTCTATTCGACGTAACCATCGAAGCGCGTAGCGGCAACGCTCGCGCGCTCACCTTTGAAACGGCGCACGGCACGGTGCGCACGCCCATGTTCATGCCCGTTGGCACGCATGCCACGGTGAAGGGCATTACCGTGGACGTCTTGCACGAGCTGAAAAGCCAGGTCGTGCTTGCGAACACGTACCATCTGTACATGCGCCCGGGCGTGGAAATCATCGAAGAGGCCGGCGGCGTGCAGAAGTTCATGAACTACGACGGCCCCATGCTCACCGACTCGGGTGGGTTTCAGCTGTTCAGCTTGAACCACATGATGAAGACCGACAATGACGGCGTGAACTTCAAGGCCCTCGACTACGACGGAAGCAAGCATCGCTGGACGCCCGAAATCAACATGGACATTCAGCAGCGCATTGGCGCCGACATCGCCATGCAGCTCGACCAGTGCATTGGCTATCCCGCCGAAAAGCGCGATGTGGCCGCGTCCACGAAGCTCTCGTGGGAATGGGCCGAGCGTTGCCTGATGGCTCATACGCGCCCCGACCAGGGCCTGTTCGGCATCGAACAGGGCGGCATGCATATGGATCTGCGCCTCGAGAGCGCCAAGCGCCTGCTGGAGGCGGAAGAGCGCGCGAAGGCCGCGGGCATGCGCGGGTTCGCCGGCTTCGGCATCGGCGGCTATTCCGTGGGCGAAGACCACGAGGTCATGTTCGAAACGCTGGGCGAGGCTACCCGCGCACTGCCGGAAGACCGTCCGCGCTACCTTATGGGCGTGGGCAATCCCACCACGCTCGTGCGCGCCGTGCGCGAGGGCGTGGACATGTTCGACTGCGTGCTTCCCACGCGCACGGGGCGCATGGGCACGGCGTTTTCCAGCCAGGGCCGCATGAACCTGCGCAATGCGAAGTACGCGCACGATTTCACCGCGCTCGACCACGAGTGCGATTGCCCCGTGTGCCGCAACTATAGCCGCGCCTACCTGCGCCATCTCGTTAAGCAGAACGAAATGCTGGGCGGCATGCTCCTTTCCGAGCACAACCTGTACTTCCTGATCCACCTCATGGAAAAGGCGCGTGAAGCCGTTCTGGCCGATGCGTACGAGGAATTCTACGAGTCGTGGATGGCGAGCGCCGGAGCGAACGACTACTAGGTCGCCCATCTGGTCGCGGAAACGAATAAACGCAGTTCGGGAGGGTTCCATTTGGAGCCCTCCTAGTCTGTTGTGGTTGGAGCGCCCTGCTTCTTGTGACATAATGCAAAGTTAACCGCAGTATATGCGCGGAGCGGGGCAAGGGTCTTCGCGCGTAGGGAACAAAGGGAATCCAATGGCTGAAGCAACATCCAAGAAGCGCAAGCACGTAAGCGCGAACAACCGCCGTAATGTCTGGCTGCTCGTGCTGCTCACCCTGTTGGTGGTGGGCTCCGTTTTCATGTTCATGCCTCCGCAGGAAAAGATCAATCAGGGTCTCGATATCCAGGGCGGCCTTTCCGTGGTGCTTACCGCAAACAGCACCGACGGCGATAGCGTGAGCCAGGAAGACATGGACATCAGCCGCGACATCATCGAGTCGCGCGTTAACGCCCTTGGCGCTTCGGAAGCAACGGTTCAGATCCAGGGCAACAACCAGATTCTCGTCCAGATTCCCGGTATCTCCGATACTCAGGAGGCGCTCGACACCATCGGACGCACCGGTAACCTCGAGTTCGCCCGCCTCGACTCCTTCACCGATGAAGACGTGCGCCAGAAGATCGATTCGGGCAACCTCAGCACGTCTACCACCATCACCGACGATTATGGCAACACGCTTCCCTCCGAGGGCGGTTCGTCGCTCACGGTCGAAGAGGGCACCTACACGCCCATCGTCACGGGCGCCAACATTCAGAACGTCACCATCGACAAGCAGAGCGAGGGCAGCCCGTACTACGCGGTTAACATCTCCCTCGACGCCGAAGGCACCCAGGCGTTTGCCGAGGCCAGCGCCGATCTGGTAAGCGACCACGGCAAGATCGTCATCATCCTCGACGGCGTGGTGAACTCCGCTCCCGCCGTTCAGTCCGAAATCACCACGGGCCAGGTTTCCATCACCGGCAATTACTCGCAGGACGAAGCCAAGGCCCTGAAGACCGTTCTGGAAAGCGGTTCGCTCCCCGTGAGCTTCACCTACGCGCAGAGCCAGACGGTCGGCCCCACGCTGGGCCAGGACGCGCTCGCTTCCGGCGTGCTCGTTGCCCTCGCCGGCATCCTGCTGGTCATGCTCTACCTGCTCTTCTTCTATCGCGGCCTGGGCATGCTCACCGCTGCCGCCATTGCCGTGTTCGCCGTGCTCTATCTGGGCCTTCTTGCAACGCTTTCGCATTTCGGCCTGTTCAGCCTGTCGCTTTCGGGCGTGGCCGGCATCGTTCTTACCATTGGTATGGCAGCCGACTCCTCGATTCTTACCCTAGAGCGATTCAGGGAGGAAATCCGCTTCGGCCGTAGCGTGCGCGCTGCGTCCATCACGGGCGTGCGTCATGGCATCCTCACGTCGATCGACGCCGACCTCGTGTCGCTCGTCACGGCGCTCTCGCTCTTCTTCCTGGCATCCAGCGGCGTCAAGGGCTTCGGCCTCACGCTGGCGCTGGGCATTATGTGCGACATCGTCATGATGCTCATCTTCAAGGCTCCGCTCATCCGCCTGCTCGCTCCCCATGCCATCGCGAAGCATCCCGGCTTCTGGGGCGTGAAGGATTGCCAGGCGGCGGCTGGCGTGTACGAAGACCTCGCCGACGCCGAGGGCGAGACCGTGGAGATCGCGGTTTCCCTGGAGGCCATCAACTCGCATGACAACGAGGTCTACGCAACGCGCAAGGGCGGCGAAGCCGGCAGCGCTGCCGCGAAGGCCGCTTCCAAGGTGAAGGGCCGCTTCGTCAAGCACGACATCAACTTCCTCGGGTTCCGCAAGGTGTTCCTGTCCGTCGCGGCCATCGTCATGGTGCTGTGCGTGGTTGCCATCGGCGTGCGCGGCCTGAACCTGGGCATCGAGTTCGTTGGCGGCACGAGCATCACGTTCACCGACACGGGCGACGTCACCACCGATCAGATGCGTTCCGCGTTCGCTAGCGCGGGCGAGGGCGATGCCGTCATCCAAACTACGTCGAGCAATGGCGAAGCGGGCTTCATCGTGCGCACCACGAACGCCGATGCCGCGGAATCGGCTGGCGAGGCCATGACGGTCGCCAACAGCCTGGGGCTTTCCTCGTCTAACTTCCAGGTGAGCACCATCGGGCCCGACTGGGGCACGAGCGTCATCCAGGCGATGTTCATCGCCCTCATCGTGTCGTTCATCCTTATCATCGCGTACATTGCGCTGCGATTCCGCCAGTACAAGATGGGCGTTACCGCCATCGTCGCCCTCGTGCACGACATCCTGCTCGTGGTGGGCATCTACGCCCTCGTGGGTCGCGAGATCAACCCCAACGTTGTTGCGGCCCTGCTCACCATCTTGGGTTACTCGCTGTACGACACGGTGGTCGTGTTCCATCGCATCAGCGACAACATGGAGAACCTGGAAGTGCCTTGCACGTTCATGACCATGGCCAACCATTCCATGAATCAGGTGTTCATCCGTTCCATCAACACCACGCTCACGTCGATCATCCCCGTTCTGGCCATGCTCCTGTTCGGCAGCGAGACGCTGCAGGACTTCGCGTTCGCCATGGTCATCGGCCTGATTGCCGGCGCATATTCCTCCATCGCCATCGCGTGCCCGCTCTTCGCCATCTGGAAGTCGCGTGAAGAGAAGAACCTCAACTTGGTGAAGAAGTACGGCAACGAAGTCGGTCGCTTCGCCACGTCGCGTGGTTCGCTCACGTACGCCGCTCCTGCCGAGGAAGCGAAGCAGGAAGAGCCTGCCGCAGTTGCCGTGAAGGAAGCCTCTGTGAAGCCTGAAAAGGCTGTTCCCGCCGAGCAGAAGAGCGCTGCGCAGATTGCCAAGGAAAAGCGCGCAGCTGCTCGCAAGCGCGCCAAGAAGGAGCAGAAGGCGCATCAGAGCGCCCAGCCCGAAGTGCGCATCGTCGATCGCGAGAAGTTCGAAGAGGCCGCCGAAGAGGCTGCCAAGCATCAGCCGAACGAAGAGTAGCGGCGTAACAACATAGCCGTTTATCGGGCCGGGCCATGCGCTCGGCCCGATGTGCATATGCGCCCTGAATTCTCCCCATGCTGTGTGGCTGCCGCGCTGGGCTAGCCGAGCGCGTGGCTAGCACGGTAAGATAGGGGGCGAACAAAACGAGCAAGCGTATACACGCGTGAAAGGAACATGCTATGAGAACTGGCAGCGCGCCTAACTTTGCCCCGCCCGAGCAGGAGGGCACCGTATTCACGTTCGAGGACGAGAAGGGCGAAAAGGTAGACCTCGAGTTTCTGGGTCTCATCCTTCTGAACGAAGCCCGCTATGGCTTCTTCTTCCCCGTGTCCGACGACGAGCCCGCGCTTTCCTCGGGCGAGATCCTGGTAATGGAAGTCACGGAGCTCGACGAAGATGGTCAGCCCGTGGCCTTCGAGCTGGTCACCGAAGAGGAAACGGCCGTAGCGGCGTATAACGAGTTCAAGATTGCCGCGAAGGACCTGTACGACTTCGAATAGCCGGCGGCTTGCAGCTACGAATAAGCCCCGATGCGCATTGCGTATCGGGGCTTTGCTTTGCTGCCTGGGGCTTTGGCGAGCAGCTCGTGGCTATGCCGCCGTCAGCACGCTTACCGTTATGGTGAGGGCGAGCAGTGCGATGGTGATTGCCGCGCCTAGCGCGTCGACGCTCGTGAACGCGAGGGGCTTCAGCTTCGTGCGGCCTTCCGCACCGTGGTAGCAGCGTGCGTCCATGGCCGCCGAAAGCGTTTCCGCATGGCGGAACGCGCTCGTGAACAGGGGGATCATGAGGCTGGTAAGGCTCGAGACGCCGCCCTTTAACGGGCTCGTGGAAAAGGACGCCCCGCGGGAGAGCTGGGCTGCCCGGATGGTGTGGAGCTCGGTGATGAATTGCGGCACGAACCGCAGGGCGATGCCCATTACCATGCTGAACTCGTGCGCGGGGAAGCCCACGCGGCGTAGCGGGGCAAGAACGGCCTCGATGCCGTCGGTGAGATCGAGCGTGGTGGTCGTGAGCGTGAGCAGGCTTGCGTCGAGCAGGAGCAGCGTGAGGCGAATGCCCAGGAATACGGCGTTGTGTATGCCCGCCTGGCTAATCTGCAGCGGTCCGGCCGCCACATAGACGTCGCCTCCCTGCACGAAGAACACGTTGAGCAGGGCCGTGATGACGACGATGAAGAACAGCGGGCCGATGGAGCGCAGTGCTTGGGGCAGGGGGATGCGCGCGACGACAATGCACGCGAGCAGGAAGAGCGCGCATACGCCCAGCGCCGCATAGCTGCTGGCGCAGAAGATTGCCACCATGATGAGCACGACGAGCGTGAGCTTCGCGCGCGGGTCCATGCGATACAGCGGACTGTCGCCGGGCCAGTACTTTCCGAAGAGCGCTCTATTCATCGCGTGCCTCGTATAGCCCTGCGATGGCATCTGCCAGCGTATCGGCGGTGTAGAGGCCCGTATGCGGAGGGAGCGCGACACCAGTCTCGGCGAGGCAATTCGCCAGATGCTGCGCAGCGGGCACGCCCAAGCCGATTTCCTTGCAGGCTTTCGCGTCGGCGAATACCTCATCAGGCGTTCCCAGGGCGAACTTCTCACCCTGGTTCATGATGAGGATGCGGTCGCAGAAGCGCGCCAGGTCGTCCATGTCGTGGGAAACCATCACCACGGTAAGGCCCTCGGTGCTGTGCAGGCGCTGGATGAAGAGCAGGAACTCTTCGCGCGCATGCGGGTCGAGCCCCGCAACGGGCTCGTCGAGGATGAGGGTTTCCGGGTTCATGGCAAGTACGCCTGCGAACGCCACGCGTCGCTGCTGGCCGCCCGAAAGCTCGAAGGGGCTCATGTCGCGCAGCGCCTCGGGGTCGAGCTCTACCAGGCGCATGGCCTCGGCGTAGCGCGTCTCTAGATCGTTTCCGGAAAGGCCCATGTTGCGCGGGCCGAACGTGACGTCTTCGAATACCGATGCGGCGAAAAGCTGGTGTTCGGGATACTGGAATACCACGCCCACGCGGGTGCGCGCCTTCGTGGCCGCGCCCTTCTCGGCGATGTCCACGCCGTCGACCAGCACGCATCCGCGCGTGGGATGCAGCAGGCCGTTCATGTGCTGGATGAGGGTGCTCTTGCCGCTTCCCGTATGGCCGGCGATGCCGAAGAATTCGCCGTCGTTCAGCGTAAAGCTCACGTTGTGGATGGCCCAGTAAGCCGAGGGGGCGGTTCCCCAGTCGGCGGGGTTGTTCGCTGGTTCGTGGCGCTTCTTGCGTGCGCGCTTTCCCTCGGCCGTGCGGTACGTGTAGCTGACGTTCTGGAACTCGATCATGCCGCACCGCCTTCCCGGCCAAGAAGCGCGCTTAGCTCGCGTGCCAGCTCTTCTTCCGACATGCAGGTGGGAACGGGCACGCCGCGTTCCTGCAGCATCATGCTCATGCGTGCCGCGAACGGCGTGTCTAGATGCAGATGCTCGAGCTTGCCGATCTGGGAAAACACCTGGGCGGGCGCTCCCTCGAGCGCGACGGTTCCTTCTTCGAGTACGTAGATGCGGTCGGCCTGCGCGGCTTCCTCCATGAAGTGCGTAATCATGACGACGGTCATGCCCTCGCTGTTCAATTCGCGCGCGACGCGCATGAGGCCCGCGCGACCGCGAGGGTCGAGCATGGCGCTCGCCTCGTCGAGGATGAGGATGCGCGGTTCCATGGCAAGCACGCCGGCAATGGCGACGCGTTGTTTCTGGCCGCCCGAAAGCGCCGTGGTTTCCCTGCGCTCGAAGCCCTGCAGCCCCACGCGCTCAAGCGCCTTGGTTACGCGTTCGCGCAGCTCGGGGTTGGGGATGCCCAGGTTTTCCGGGCCGAACGCCACGTCGTCTTCGATGAGGCTGGCAACGAGCTGGTCGTCGGGGTTCTGGAAGACCATGCCCGCGTTGCTGCGGATGAAGAAGGTTTCCTGCGCGTCGGACGTATCGCGTCCCACTACGCGCACGGAGCCGGCATCGGGAGCCAGGAGCGCGTTCACGTGCTTTGCGAGCGTGCTCTTGCCGCTTCCGTTGCCACCGAGAATGGCTACGAACTCGCCTTCTTTGATGGCGAGGCTGATGCCGTTCAGGACGACGTGCTCGCCGTCGTAGGTGAACGTCGCCTGCTGGAAGTCGACTATGGGTGCTGATTCGCTAATGGCCATGACTAGCGGCCTTTCACCTGGCTTTTCTTAGGTGTGATGAGGTTGCTGATCGACTTGTACACCACCAGGGTGAGCACGGAATTGATAACGCTCTTGGCGATGTTGAACGGCAGCAGGGCGGGCAGGATGAGGCCAGCTACCGCTTCCAGGGGCATGCCCAGATAGAGCGGATCGATGATGAGGTTGGACACGATGGCTGCGGCGGTCATGCAGACGATGCCCGTAACCAGACCAATTACGGCGCCTGCAAACGTATGCTTGCGCGCGTAGATGGCAGCGCTGGGGCCCACCATCGCAATGATGACGATGATGTTCATGAGACCGCCAACCCAGTCGCCCATGATTATGGCGTGGACGAGTGCGCTTACCGTTCCCACAACGATGCCCGCAACGGGGCCGTACGCGAAGCCGCTCACCATGGCGGGCATGGCGGAAGCGTCGAACTTGAGCCACGTGATGCCCGGGATGATAGGGAATTCGATGAAGCAGAGAATGACGCTGATGGCGCACATGAGGGCCATGATGACGAGCTCTTTCGTCTCCCAGCGGTTGGTGTTTTGCATCGTAGGCATGAGTTGTTTCTCCCCGTGAGTTCCTTTGTTTTGCAAACGTTCATTATAGCGTAGCCGCATGGGGCGTTTGGGCGCACGGTACTGCCGTTGAATAAGTCACGAAATGTGCGCTTTATCGCGATAGAGTGCGCGATGACTCATAAACACGTATACTTTTGACCTGCTATGGATATTATCTCAATACTCAATCAAATCGATGCATTCGTATGGGGCCCCATCATGATTTGCCTGCTCCTCGGATCGCATCTGTTCCTGTCGTTCCGCACGGGCTTCATTCAGCGCAAGCTTCCCACGGCCATTAGGCTTTCCGTTGCCCAAGACGACGACGCCGAAGGCGACGTGAGCCAATTTGGCGCCCTTGCCACGGCCCTTGCGGCCACCGTGGGCACCGGTTCCATCGTGGGCGTTGCCACCGCCATTCTGGCGGGCGGCCCCGGCGCCGTGTTCTGGATGTGGGTCACCGGCGTGTTCGGCATGGCCACCAAGTACACCGAAGTCTATGCGGCGGTGAAGTACCGCGTGAAGGATTCGCGGGGCGAAATGCTCGGCGGCGCCATGTATGCGTGGGAGCGCGCCTTCAAGCGCCCCGACGGCTCCACGCCGCGCTGGGCGCATCTGGGCGCCGTGCTCTTCTGCCTGTTCGCCATCATCGCCACGCTTGGCACGGGCAGCGCCGTTCAATCGGCTGCGATGACGGGCATCATCGAGTCAAGCTTTCCGGGAGTTCCCGCCACGGCCATCGCCATCATCATTGCGCTGTGCGTTGCGCTCGTTATCTTCGGCGGAGTGAAGTCCATCGCGAAGGTCTGCGAGCGACTCGTTCCCATTATGGCCGTGGTCTACGTAATCGGCTGCATCATCATCATGATCATGAACGCCCCGTACGTGGGGCCGGCCATTGCCACGATCATCGAATGCGCGTTCACCCCGAAGGCCGCGTTCGGTGGCGCCGTGGGCAGCGGCATCATGGTTGCGCTGCAGTACGGCTGCGCACGTGGCCTGTTCAGCAATGAAGCCGGCCTGGGCACCGCCCCCATCGTGGCTGCTGCCGCGGCAACGCGCAACCCTGCGCGCCAGGCCCTCGTCGCCATGACGGGCGCCTTCTGGTCCACCGTCGTCATCTGCGCTATCACGGGCATCGTGCTCACGTCTACGCTTCTGGCCAACCCCGGCATCATCGAGGGTGGCACGATCGAAGAGGGCGCGGCTCTGGCAAGCGCCGCGTTCAGCAGCATTCCCTACGTGGGTACGCCCATTCTGGTTCTGGGCATGGTGAGCTTCGCGTATTCCACCATCCTGGGCTGGAGCTACTACGGCAACCGCTGCGTCGTGTATCTGTTCGGCCAGAAGGCTACGCGTCCCTACCAGGTGCTCTACGTGCTTGTGGGCATCGCGGGCGCCCTGGGCGTGGGCGACGTGGTGTGGACGGTGAGCGATATCGGCAACGCGCTCATGGTCATTCCCAACATCGTCATCGTGCTCGCGCTTTCCGGCGTGATCGCGCGCGACACCAAGCACTACGTGTACGATGGCAATCTCGACGAGGCCGACGATTCGGAAATCCCCACGGTGAGCGCCCGATAGCTTCCGCGGCGGAATGCGCATACGCAATAGGAAAGGCAGCCAATCGGCTGCTTTTTCGTTAGCTCCTGCCGTATGAGTGGGCTAGGTCGATGAGCTCCTGCTTCTTGTGGATGCCCAGCTTGGCGTAGAGGCGTTTCATGTGCGTGCGCACGGTGTTTTCCGAGATGTAGAGCTGCTCGGAGATGCTGGGGACGGTGTTGCCCTGGCAGACGAGCTTCACCACCTCGGCCTCGCGGTTGGACAGGCCGAAGTCGCGCTGCAGCAGCTGGGCCTGCTTGTCGATGCGGTCGCGCCAGCCGTCGCGCGTGGTGCTGGGGCGCGATAGGTCGGAAAGCGGGCTCGTCGCGTCCGGCTTGTCGATTTCTTCCTGCTGAGTGGCCTCGTCGTCTGCGGTTTCGGCCTCGGTTGCGACTATTGCCACCACGGGCTCGGCGACGCGTGCGCGCGGCGTGATGAGCTCGATGTGGTCGTCGCTGAACATGTCGGCCTGCTCCTTCTTGAAGTCGATGGTGCTGATGAAGAACATCAGGGCCAGCAGGTAGACGGTGACGATCGTGGTGAAGACAACGGGGTTCGCGGCGGCGATGCCCAGCTGGTCGCTGGCGCTGCCGATGAGGAATCCCATGTCGTGCATGGCGTAGACGATGCCGCCGATGGATCCGAAGGCGTATACAGGGTGAATGCCCTGGTCGCGCGCAATCTGCGCCGTTTGGAGCATGACGAGCAGATTGGCGATGGCGTAGAGGGCGTAGAGTCCGGCAGCCAGCCAGCGCAGGTATTCCTCGTTGGCCAGGGGCACGACTACGAGCGCGGAAATAACCAGGGGAAACACCACGCGATACAGGCGCGTGATGCTGAGGTTCAGGCCGCGTGCGCGCCAGAGGTACAGAAGCGCGAGGGCCGCGGCCAGCATGCCGAGCATCGAGAGGATGTTCACGAGCGAGCCGATGCCTGGATTGTCGATGGCGAGCGCGCGCATGATGCCGGCGCAGAAGGCGAGTGCGCCGATGGCGAGCGTGGCGCGCAGGGTACCGCGGATCAGGCGTGCGTACACGCGCCTGTTTTCTCGCGGACTGTCGGTGAACATGGGCTGCTCGTAGTTGATGCTTCGGTTCTTCAGCGTGAGGGCCAGGCCGAACAACGGCAGGAACACCACGGGGATGAGGAACGCGGTAACGGCGCGCGGAATGAGGTAGAGCGCCGCGTAGATGACGGCGGCGTATATGGCTCCCACGATGAGGGCGCGCGTGCCTTGGTCGGGTTCAGTGCTGGCGAAGTAGCGCTGCCAGAGCAAGTAGAACATGGCCGCACCGCTACCCAGCAGCACGCCCGCGGCAACAAGCAGGGGGAGCGCGTAGGAATACACGTAGATGGACGCGATGAGGCAGACCCAGCCCAGCCCGTAGAATGTCGACGCGCCAGAGGTGGTGAGATTGAAGAAGCGTCGTTGGTGCGACACGTACACCTGGCGCGCGCAAACTAGGAACATCACGAAGAAGGAAATGGACTGAGCGAAGTAGAACCAGAAGAGCAATTCGTGCGTCTGGTTTTCCAAGGGCAGGAACGGGAACACGCCGCCCCATACGCTCGCCGCGTTGATTGCGAGAAAGAGCGCGAATCCCAGAATGGCGACCGAGGGCCGCAGCGCGGTTTCGATGCTTTGCCGCATACCCCTCCTTTCTGTGCTTCCTATTTTACCTGATGCAGCATAGAGCCGCAGTATAGCGCGACCAACCGGGCTGCATGACAGTGGGTGACCCTATTTACCTGGGCAAATGAGAAATTACCACCTTTCATGTGACAAGGCTCGCCGACGAAGAGCGTAGGGTTGTATGCACCGCCGCGCGTGGGAAGGGTATTGGCGCGGCATAAGCAGACAAGAAGAAAGAGGAGGAGAAAGCATGACGGAGCAATCCATGTCCAGGCGCTCGTTCGTGAAGACGTCGGGCGCGCTCGCGGGCTTGGCTGCAGCGGGTGGAACCGCTGTTGCATCGCAGGAGCTTTTCAACGCCGGCGAAGCGCATGCGGCCGATGCCGACACCATCGCCTGGAGCCAGTGCAATGTCAATTGCGGTGGCAACTGCATCTTCCAGTGGCATGTGCGCGACGGCAAGGTCGCTTACATGGAAACGGACAACACGGGCGACGCCGACTTCCAGGCGCGTGCCTGCCTGCGCGGCCGTTCCATGCGTCGCTGGCTGAACAACGCCGATCGCCTCATGTATCCCATGAAGCGCGTTGGCAAGCGTGGCGAGGGCAAGTTCGAGCGCATCAGTTGGGATGAGGCCATCCAGACGATCGCCGATCAGCTCGAGTACACCTACAAGACGTACGGCCCCAACTCCATCTACATCGTGTACGGCACGGGCACGTACTTCAGCATGTCGAAGGTTGGCCATCGCCTGCTTTCGCTTGCTGGCGGCTACGTGAGCCAGATGTACGACTACTCTACCCATCAGCTTTCCGCCGCTATGCCGTACATGTTCGGCTTCGACGAGGAACTGGGTAGCGTGTTCTCGCCGTACGACAACATCAACGCCAGCTCCTTCACCGAGGCTGCCCAGCATTCCGACCTGATCGTGATGTTCGGCAACAGCCCCGCCGACACCCGCATGGGTGGCGCTAATGCCACGTGGGACTTCGCACGTGCCCGCGAAGGCGTTCAGAGCCGTGGTGGCAAGGTCGTGAACATCGACT
This sequence comes from Denitrobacterium sp., assembly GCF_056180635.1. Classification (NCBI taxonomy): domain Bacteria; kingdom Bacillati; phylum Actinomycetota; class Coriobacteriia; order Eggerthellales; family Eggerthellaceae; genus Denitrobacterium; species Denitrobacterium sp. The sequence continues at coordinate 13,642 of NZ_JAZZJS010000034.1, forward strand.
ACCGTATGAACGAGAGCGCTTCGGGCCATGCCGACGAATGGCTGCCCATCCGCACCGGCACCGACGCCGCCCTGTGCGCCGCTCTCATCCACGAGTTCATCAAGGATGGCAAGGCCGACCTCAACTTCCTGCACACGTACTGCGTGGGCTTTGACGAGGAGACCATGCCCGAGAGCGCCAAGGGCCAGAACAAGTCGTTCTACGCCTACATCATGGGCGAGGGCTACGACAAGGTCGAGAAGACCCCCGAATGGGCCGCTCCCATCACGCAGATTCCCGCAAGCCGCATCCGCGAGCTCGCTGCCGACCTGGAAAACGCCAAGGCTCCCTTCGTGTGCCAGGGCTGGGGCCCGCAGCGCCACAGCAACGGCGAAGATACCTCGCGCATGATTTCCATGGTTCCCGTCGTGCTCGGCCAGATTGGCCTCCCCGGCACCAACACGGGTCAGCGCGAAGCCGAGCCCCCCATTTACCTGGTGGGCAACATCCCCTTCAAGAACCCCAACAAGACGCAGCTGCCGGTATACCAGTATCTGAACGCCGTCGACCACGGCAGCAAGATGACCAAGCTGAACTCCGGCATCCTGGGCGCCGATGAGCTGGGCACCGATCTCAAGTTCCTGTGGAACTTCGCCGGCAACTGCCTCACCAACCAGCATGGCGACGTCAACAAGACGCACGAGATCCTGGCTGACGAGAGCAAGTGCGAGTTCATCCTGGTGTGGGATACGGTCATGACCGACTCCGCCAAGTATGCCGACATCCTGCTTCCCGACATGATGCGCTCCGAAGTGCTGAACATGCAGACGCAGGGTTACTCCGAGTACTACACGGGCGTCACCGTGGGCGGTCCTGCCCAGGAAGCTCCGGGCGAGTGCCGTAACAGCTACGACGTGTGCGCCGACATCGCCGAGAAGCTGGGCTTCCGCGATGAGTACACTGAGGGCCGCAGCTACGAGGAATGGGTCGAGTACCTGTACAACAAGGGCCGCGACGCTGCCGCCGATCCCGTCGAGGGCTACGGCATCAACATGCCCACCTGGGATCAGATCAAGAAGGACGGCGTGTTCAAGATGGAATGCGAGCCCGCAATCGGCCTCGAGGACTTCCGCAAGGACCCCGCCGCCAATCCGCTGGGCACTCCCTCCGGCAAGATCGAGATCTATTCCGAGACGCTGGCTGAAATCGCGCAGACCTGGGAACTCGAAGAGGGCGAAGAGATTCACGCCATCCCCGTGTTCTGGGCTGGCCCCGAAGGCTACGGCAGCGTGACCAGCGAATTCCCGCTGTACTGCTCGGGCTTCCACTACAAGGCCCGTACGCACTCCAGCTTTGGCTTCATCGACGAGCTGAAGCAGGCTGCCCGCCAGCAGATGTGGATCAACCCCATCGACGCCACGCCGCGCGGCATCGCCAATGGCGACATGTGCCTCGTGAGCAGCCCCGCTGGCAAGATGCAGATCGAAGCCAAGGTTACCGAGCGCATCGTTCCCGGCACCATCGGCATTCCGCAGGGCGCATGGCATGACGCCGACATGAACGGCGACAAGCTCGACAAGGGCGGTTGCGTCAACACGCTGACCACCTATCGCCCCACGCCGCTTGCCAAGGGCAACGGTCCCGCTCATTCCATCATCGCCCAAGTGGCTAAGGCCTAGGGAGGAGGACCAAGATGACTCAATACGCGTTCTATCTGGACACGAATCGCTGCACGGGTTGCAAGACCTGCGAAATGGCGTGCAAGGACTACCGCGACCTGTCCAGCGAAATCGCCTACCGTAAGGTCTACGACTACGAGGGCGGCAGCTGGGAAGACGCCGGCGATGGCACCTACACCACCACGGCCTTCATGTACCACATCTCAATGAGCTGCAACCATTGCGATAACCCCGCCTGCACGCAGGTGTGCCCCACGGGCGCAATGCACAAGGACCCCGAAACCGGCCTGGTCTCGGTGGACGAAACCAAGTGCATCGGTTGCGGTTACTGCCACATGGCATGCCCCTACAACGCTCCCAAGGTCGACCGCAAGGCTGGCCACAGCGTGAAGTGCGACGGCTGCGCCAGCCGCGTCGCGGAAGGGAAGAACCCCATCTGCGTCGACGCCTGCCCGCTGCGCGCTCTGGAGTTCGGCACGGTTGAGGAGATGGCCAAGCTGGGCGAACGCGCCAATATTGCGCCGCTGCCCGCTTCCAGCTACACCAACCCGAACCTGTACATCAATCCCACCGACGACGCCCGTCCCGCGAACAGCGGCGAAGGCTCGGTCGTGAATCCCCTGGAGGTGATCTAGCATGGAAGCGGCAATGTCCGAACTGCCTTTGGCGCTGTTTACCGTATTCGCGTCGATCGGCGCGGGCGCGTTCTGCGCGCTGGCTCTGGCTGGTTTCTCCACGCAGCTCGACGAAGGCCAGCAGGCACGCGTCGACCGCGCTACCTGGATTCCCCTGATCTTCGTCATCGTGGGCTTCATCTGCGCGTTCTTCCATCTGTCCAATGCGCTTAACGCCGTGAACGTGGTTGCTGGCCTGGGCCGCAGCCCCCTTACGAACGAAATCGCCATGGGCAGCGTGTTCACCGTGGTCGCGATCATCTACGTGGCCCTGGCGAACGCCGGCAAGCTCGCTGGTGGCGCCCGCCGCGGCCTGCTTACCGTTACCGGCGTGCTCGGCGTGCTGTTCGGCCTGTTCATGGGCTTCGCCTACATGATCGGCACGGTTCAGTCGTGGAATAGCTGGGCCACCATCGCAGAGATGCTGGGACTCACGCTCGCTGGCGGTGCCGCCATGGGCGCCTACGTTCTGGGCTCTGCCGAGGGTGCTTCCAAGGCGAGTGGCGTGCTGAGCGCCATGGCCTACATCGGCGCGCTGGTTGCGCTGGTGGGCGCCGCGGGCATGGCCTTCGCCGTGTCCGGCATGAGCACGGCTCTCTATGCTGGCTCTAGCCTGGTCGCGGGTGCCGTTCCGGCTCTCGTGATTGGCTGCGTGTGCCTGATCGCCTCCGCTGTCGCGGCGCAGGCATCCTGGAAGCGCGGCACGTCCGTGGCCCTTCTGGCCGTCGTGCTCGTCGTGATCGGCGCTCTGGCTCTGCGTCTCGCGTTCTATGCGATGCAGCTGTCCGTGGGTCTGTCCATTATGTAATGCCCGGGAGCTTCGAACCCCCTTTCGGTGCTCCGCTTTTTCCATCGTCGGCCGTCACCCCCTAAGACGGCCGACGTCATACGAACAAGGAAGGTCGTCGGTTCGAGCCGTCGGCCTTCCCTGATATACTGTCCATGCTCATGATGCAGGAGGTGAATATGGGTAGCGGAATGCAGATCGCATTGGCGAATGCCTTTGGCGAAATTACATTGGCCCTGTTCACAAGCTTGGCTCCGGCTTCGGCCGTGGCATACGTCCTTATGGAGCTGCCGCTGTTCCGCCACGACCTTGCGGAGGAGCAGCGTGCGCGCTTCAACAAGGCGCTCAGCCTGCCGTTGGTGCTTTGCATGGTGGGGCTCATCGCCAGCGCCACGCATCTGGGCAATCCGGCCAACGCGCTGTATGTCATCATGGGCATCGGGCGCTCTCCGCTTTCGAACGAGGTTTCGGCTGCCGTTGCCTTCCTCGCATGCGCGGCCCTTATCTGGCTCATCGGGTTCGCCGAGGGGCGTCACCGTTCCCTGCAGCGCGTGCTCATGATTCTCGTCATTCCCGCATCGCTCGTATTCATCGGGTTCGTGTCGTGCGCCTACAGCGTAACCACCATCATCACGTGGAACACGCCGTTCGCGCCCGCCTCCATTGCGCTGGGGGCCTTCGTGCTGGGGCCCGTCATCGCCTCTCTGGGCATGCACGTTGCCAGGCTGGATGACAAGCGCCTCTGCGTGGGGCGGGGCCTGGCTGCCGTGTCGGTCGTTGCGGCCATCGCGCTCATTGTCGTGTACCTGCTTCAGATGGGTGCGCTTTCCCAGATGGAGAACTATCTGTACAGCGTGCAGGACCTTGCGCCCGAATACGTTCACCTCCTTGTGGCGCATGCCATTATCATGATCGTGGGCCTTGCCCTCCATGCGGTTTCGCTGCGGGAGGGCGTTGCTCATCGCCTGGCGTTGCGCATCGCCGCCATGCTGCTGGTACTGTTCGCGCTGTTCCTCATGCGCTTCGCGTTCTATCTGTTCCACCTCACGGTCGGCCTGGGCGTATAACCTCTTTTTTGCGGCTTGCTGGCGCTTCCTCGGGTATCATGTCTTTTCAAAACGTGAACCTTTGAGCGAACGGCAAGCGCATGGAAGAATTTGAGGGTGCAAGCGCTACCGCCCAGCGGGCTGGCGCATTGAAGAGCAACATTTTCGACACCGCCTTGATATTCGAGGGCGGCGGCATGCGCGTGAGCTATACGGCTGCCGTGGCGAATACCCTTCTTGAGCAGGGTCTCTATTTCGATAACGTCTACGGTCTTTCGGCGGGCGCCAGCAATACGGTGAACTACCTATCCCGCGATGCCGATAGGGTGAAACGCTCTTTCGTCGACCTGGTCGATATGGAGGACTTCGGCGGCACGGGCAGCCTTCTTCTGCATAAGGGCATGTTCAACGCCCACAAGATCTACCAGGAGGCTTGCAAGCCGGGCGGGTTCTTGCCGTTCGATTTCGATACGTTCTCGCGCAATCCTGCGAAATGCACCATCTCATCGTTCGAGCGCGACATGGGGCGTAGCGTCTACTGGACGAAGCGCGATTTGGCAACGCTCGAGGACCTGATGGTCCGCGTTCGTGCCTCGTCTACGTTGCCCCTGCTCATGCCGCCGCCCCTGGTGGATGGCAAGCGCTATTACGATGGTGGATTGGGCGAAGGGTCTGGCTTCATGCTTCCCAAGGCCAAGGCCGATGGCTTTACGCGCTTCTTCATCGTGCGCACGCGCCCGAAGGAGTATCGCAAGCAACCGCCGCAGGGTGCAACCGCGCGCGTCATGAATGCAATGCTGTGGCGTCGGCCTCATGTTCGCGAGGCGCTTGCCAGGCGTGCGGATGCCTACAATGCGCAATGCGAGGAAATCGAGCGCTTGGAGGCGAGTGGTGCGGCATACGTGTTCTACGCCGAGGGCATGAACGTGGAAAGCGGCACCACCGATAAAGCCGCTCTGCAGGCGAGCTACGATATGGGCTGGGAGCAGGCGCATCGCGAGCTGCCGGCTATGCGCGCATTCCTGGAGGGGCATATCGAGGCGTAAGCGCCTCCGTGCCCGTTGCTAATCAGCGAGTTTTGCGTGCCGTCCGCGTCGTGCGGGCGGCACGTTCTGCTTTCCGAAAAGCGTGCCAGGGAAGACGATGGCGCAGAGGAAAAGCGGCGATGCCAGGAAGAATGGGAATAGATAGCGCATGTTGCTCACGGGGCCCAGGAGGAACGTGAGCAGGAATAGTAGCGGAACGAGGCAGATGAGCGATCGCGTCCAGTGCTGGCGGTTGCGCGCTATGAGCGAAAGCGCTCCGAAGAGGAGAATCCAGAGGGGCATCGCGAGTGACAGGACAAGGCTGGCCAGGGGAATCTTCTCGAGCGTTTCGAAGGTTGCGATTCCGTGCAGGAAATCGTAATAGGCGGGCAAGAAACTCTCGTTTTCCACGTGGTAATACTCCGCCTTGTAGTAGCCCGTTTCCACGTAGATGCGTTCCGAGTAGTCGTCGACGGGCGAGGCGCCCAGATACCAATAGGGCACATTCAGCGAAAGCGCTTCGTAGAGGTAGCTTGCGGGGTGGGATGCGCCGATGGAGGCCCAGAGCTTGATGAACTCAGCAGCTGTGGCCGTATCGGTTTTGAACAGGTTCTTCACTGGGTCCGCAAAGCGCGGGTTGAACTTCTCGGCTGCCTTGTCGGTGTCGAAGAACTGGTTCAGTTCCTCGATTTGCGCGTCGCTGAGGGTGTTGGGCTCGTATGCAAGCACGCGTGCAACCTGGTTAATGGGGAGCGCGAGGGCTTCGCGCGAGGACCCCGGGGCTATTCCCAGCGCGCTGTACAGTGGCCCGCTGATGATGAGGGCGGCGGCTATGGGCAAGGCGAATGCCGCAGCCACATTTCCGCGCTTCGGCAGTGCCACGACGCACAGGATCGCGATGGGGATGAGCGCGTAGACGAAGTTATTTCGGAATAGGCAGCATGCAAGAGCGAGCAGGGCGAGCGATGCGAGCGTGGGGACGTGCGCAAGGAGTCGCCCGGGATTGGCGATGACGCGGCAAAGTTGCATAAGCAGCGGAATGAAGAATGCCGCGAAGAAGACGTCTTTGGTGGGGCACAGCCCCATGATGCTCGTAAGAGGACATACGAAGAACGCGAGGGATGCGATGACCAGCGCTCGCGGCATCGATCGCGCGTGGAGGAATGCCACGAGCGAGGCAAGCGAGCAGGATATGACGAGCATCTGAACCAGTTCGTAGATGGTGATGCCTCGCAGGCCCAGGAAGCCTTCTGCGTGCAGGCACACCCCAATAATCCACGTGTGGAGCGGGGGATGATGGGTCGTGTACGCGTTGGTGAATACATAAGTTGACTGGATGGGCATGTCGTAGGAAAACATGCCGGGCCAGAATGCAAGCAGCGTGGGAATCCACGCTGCGAAGATGATAGCCCACGATAGGAGGAAGACCGCACGCGCGGATAGCCTCTTTCCTTTCGCGCGAGCTTTTTCGTCGAGCGAATCGAAGCAGGTCCAGATGAGCGCGGATGCCTGCGCGGATGCGATCGATATTCCAACCAGGCAGAGCAGGGAGCGGGCAATCGCCTTGGGCGAGGCGATGATTTCATGCAGCGTATTGTCTCTGTAGACCGCGTGGCCAGCCACGAGGCCTATCGCGAAGAGTATGCCGAAGATGAGCGCGCAACGGTCGATGGTTCGCGCGGTTTCCTGCGGGATTGAGGCTCGCTTGCGCTCGTAGAGCGTGGCGATTCCGAATGCGAGCGCCGCGAGAATGAATGCGAAGAGGATGCGCAGAACAAGCGCCTGTCCGCGCGTGTAGAGCATCGTGCAGCCAGCCGAAAAGCACAGGGCGACGGCTATCTTGAGCGGCAGTTTTTCGGAGAGCGTTTTCACAATGAAAACTATAGCAGATGGGCAAGAGCCCGCATGTTCCAAAGGGTGCGGGGCGGCGGACCCGATTGGCTCGACGCCCCGCTTTGGGAGGGAAAGTGTAGGGAGATGGCTTAGTGGATATCGCCAGCCAGGAAGCGGGCGGCGTAGCGGCCGAACGTGACCTGACGACCCAGGCAGTTGCCCACCAGGTAGACGGGGTAGTTGCCCGCGTAGTAGCTGCCGGAGCAGGTGCCTACCACGTGCAGGCCCTCGATGACGTTGCCTTCCTTGTCGATGGCCTGCGTGTTCTTGTTGATGCGCACGCCGTCGATGGTGGTCAGCAGGCTGCCGCCGTACCATGCGCCATAGAACGGGGCCTGGCGGATGGCGGAAAGGCGATAGGCCTCCTTGCCGAACTGCGTGTCCTCGCCTGCGTCGTACATGGCGTTGTAGTTTTCGACGGTTTTCAGGAACGCGGTCTTGTCGTCGCCCTTGAAGCCCAGCTTGTCGGCCAGTTCGTCGAGGGTATCGGCCTTCATCATCAGTCCCTTGTCGATGTACTTCTCGGTGTAGGCCTCATCGACGGTGTGACCGTTCAGCGTGCGCTTCCACGTGCCGGCCGAGCAGCCCTGCGTCTTGAAGCGCTGCACGTCTTCCGGCGCGTTTGCGTCGAAGACCTGGCACCATACGCCGCCGGGATGGCTGGCTGCCGCCAGGGGGCGTGCGTCGTAGTTGGCGCTTTCGTTGCAGAGGCGCTCGCCGTGGCGGTCTACGGTCAGAAACGGCTGGCTGCCCAAGTTGAACTGGCCGTTCGTGGGCCAGGTGCCCGCTTCCTCGTCTACGTAGCCGGCGTCGACGCCCGGCTCAACCACGCCGCGGTCGAAGATCATCGTGGCACCCACGGGGTCGAGTTCCGCGCCCACCCAGGCAGCGGCCTTGATGCCCTGGCCGGTGTTGTTCTGGTTGTAGTTCAGGCTCGTGACGCACTTCACCGTTTCGGGGGAGCGCGCCTTCAGCATTTCGGGGTTGGCCGCGTAGCCGCCGCATGCCAGGATGACGCCCTTGGCGGTGTTGTACTGCACGTAGCCGTTGCTGTTCTTGCAGATTGCGCCGGTGACGGGGCCGTTTTCCTCGCGGATGAGCTTCACGAGCTCGGTGCTGTAGGTGACGTCCGTGCCCTTGGACGCGATGAACTTCGTGAGTTCCTGCACGTGGTCGATGGTGCTTTCGCGGCTATCGGGGTCGAGGTTCGCCTTCACCACATGATGGCACTCGGGCGGGATGAAGTAGTTCGTGCCGCCTGCACGTCCGTCGCTGCCGTTCTCGACGTCGACGACGGCGGTAACGGGTTCGCCCAGGAAGTTCGTGTACGTGTTGACGAGCCACTCGACGGTCGCGCCCGAATTCTCGATCCAGGTGCGGGCGACCGACTGGTCGTTCTTGAATGAGGCGTAGCGCGCCCATTCGTTGAGCCAGCGGCCCTCGGAAAAGTCGATGCCCTGCTCCTTCTGCCAGCGGGAGTGGATGGCGCCGATGTCGAAGTGGCTGGCAGCGGGCTCGCCGCCCTTGTCGATGATGGCGAAGTCGGCACCCAGGTCGGCGAGCGTGGCGCCCGCCACGATGCCGCTCATGCCCGCGCCCACGACCAGGATGTCGACGTTCTTGGTTTCCTTGATGTCGCTCGCGGCGATTTCGGGAGCTTCTCCCAGCCAGTCGCTCGACGCGCCCGCGCTCTTCGCGGCCGCCTTATCGGCCTCTTTCTGGCTGGCGTTTTTCGGCGTGCTGCAGCCCGCGAGGCCGAGCGCTGCCAGAGCGCCTGCTCCTGCGGCTCCGGTAAGGAAGCTGCGACGGCTGATGCCATGGGTCAGTGCTTCGTTCATGTTCACTCCTCTTGTGTTTGAAGTCCTCCCAAGTTGGGCCCATGCCCAGATACGGGCACACCTTATGCCGTTCCCGAGAGGGGGTCACCGCCCCATTGGGGGCATATTGTGCAGAAATCGTGATGGAGGGCTTCGCACCCCAATGGGGTGAAAAATCGCGCGAATTCCCAGGTGGCGCGTGGGGTGACGGGATTGCTCGCCACTCGGGCGCCTGCGGGCGCATACAATATTGGCGGGAGGACCAATGGTAGGGATGAAAAAACTCACGGGCGCCGCTGGCGTCTTCAGCCGCAGGGTATTCGTGCTTATGTGCGTGCTTGCGTGCATCATCGTTTCCGGAACGGTGGTGAACGCGCACGTGTATTCGTTCATTGCGCCCACGTTCGGCATCGCGCGCGAGATATCGACGTTCTTGGGCGGTGTCGTGTTTCTGGTTATCGCGCTATGCGTGTTGCATCGTCCCCGCTTGTTCAACGGCCGCGCCTGCGCGTTCGTGGCAATCGCGCTATTCCTGGCCGCTGCGGCGTTTATGATTTGCGGTGCGTTGCTGCTGGATGGGGCATTCACGGTTGCCGGCATGTTCCTGCGGTCCATCGCGTCGGCGTTTCTCACGGTGTTTCTGGCGCTTGCGCTTCTGGAACTCGATGACATGCGTCAGGTTGCGGCCGTTGTCGCCTTTGGTGAGCTCATCGACTATGCGACGAGCCCCTTTTTGGTGGAGCTGCTCAACCCGCTTACGGGGCCCATTGCCATCGCCGTCTGCGGCGTTGCGGGCATTGCCGTGGGGTATCGCTATGCCAGGGAATCGTGCGCGCGTATCCAGGCGGGGGAGTCGGCCCTCGACCTGGCGATTGCCGATCCGTCTTCCTTCATCGCACCCGACCACGCTCTCTTCTCGTGCATCTTCCTGTTTGGCCTGGGCAATGGCTACGCCCTTACGTTGAATGAGATCGATAACGCTCCGCAGCTCACGGGAGTGGAGGGGTTCGTTGCCGTTCTGGTGGTGCTGTACGTGCTCGTCGTTCGCGATAAGCATCAGGAAGACACGCTGTTTTCGTTTTCCGCGCTCCTTATGATGGCGGGCCTGATGGTGGCGCCGCTCGTGTTCGCCTTCCACGCGGGTTCGATTGCCCCTAATACGCTCATCCATCTCAGCAACGAATGCTTCTCGGTGCTCATGTGGATCGTGTTCTGGGGCATCGGCAAGCGTAGTTTCTTCAGTTTCCTGCCCGTCGTCTGCCTGGGGCGCCTTGCCAGCTGCATGGGCACCGATGCCGGCGCGGTTTTGGGCCATACGTCCAATGGCTTTCTGCCGGGCGAGCCATTCGTGGCGGCTGCGTTCGCACTGGGCGTGGCCTTCCTGTTCTTCGCGTTTCTATGGGTGGGGTTCCGCTCGTTTAGCTTCACGGGCACCATCAACGGCGTCATCGAGCTGCCCGAAGGCGTGCTCGTCGACAAGCCTGTCGCAGGTGATGGAATGGATGCGCCCGCTGCCGGGGAAGACGCCTTAGATGCGTGGCAGCGGAAGTGTGACCGCATCGCGAAGGAGTGCGGTCTCACGCCGCGCGAGACCGAGATCTTCGTGATGATGGCGCGCGGGCGCAATGGGCGCTTCATCATGGAGCACTTCGTTATCTCGCGTAACACTGCAAAGAGCCACATCAAGCACGTGTATAGCAAGCTGGGAGTTCATTCGCATCAGGAGCTCATCGACTTGGTCGAGCGGTAGGGCAGGGCACTACAGCGCTTTACTGTGGTACATCGCGGCAGAAAGAGCGCCTTCCGCAGATTTTTAACGTTCTGGAAACGCGATAGCGTGCCATCGCTGGCTACAATAGGCGAAATTTTCATCCGGGGAACGCTAGGTGGCTGCCATGGACTTCATTACGGTATTCAGCGATATTGTGAGCGAAATCGACTCGTTCGTATGGGGCTGGGCGATGATCGCGCTGCTTCTGGGAACGCACATCTACAGCACGGTGCGCACGAAGTTCATTCAGCGCAAGATTGGCACGGCCATTAAGCTTTCCTTCTCGCGCGACGACGATGACGCGCAGGGCGACGTAAGCCAGTTCGGCGCCCTCACGGCGGCTCTTGCGGCAACTATCGGCACGGGTAACATCGTCGGCGTGGCAACGGGTCTGCTGGCTGGCGGTCCGGGTGCCATCTTCTGGATGTGGATTACCGGCGTGTTCGGCATTGCCACCAAGTACGCCGAGACGTTCATTTCCGTGAAGTACCGCGTGCGCGACGCGAACGGCGAAATGCTCGGCGGCGCCATGTACGCCCTCGAGCGTGGCCTGAAGCATAAGAAGCTCGGGCATATTCTGGCCGTCCTCTTTGCGGTGTTCGCGTTCGTGGCCAGCTTCGGCATCGGCGCATCCGTGCAGTCGAACGCACTCGCCGGCGTGGTTACCGCCTATATCCCCGACCTGCAGTCCGAAGCCCAGCTCACCGCTGCGAACGCCATGATTGGCGCCTTCCTGGTCATTCTAGTGGGCGTGGTTATCATCGGCGGCATCAAGGGCGTTACGCGCGTGACCGAGCGCCTCGTTCCGCTCATGGCCATCCTGTATGCATCGGGTTGCCTGGTAATCATCTTCATGAACGGCCAGTACGTGCTCGAGGCCGTCAGCCTCATCGTCACGTGCGCCTTTACGGGGCAGGCCGCATTCGGTGGCGCCGTGGGCAGCGGCATTGCCCTGGCTCTGCAGTACGGCTTCAAGCGCGGCCTGTTCAGCAACGAGTCCGGCTTGGGTTCCGCCCCGCTGGTAGCGGCGAACGCCACCACGAAGAACCCTGCTCGCCAGGCGCTCGTTTCCATGAGCGGCACGTTCTGGGATACGGTTATCATCTGCGCCATCACGGGCATCATGCTCGTCTCCACGATGCTCGCCAATCCTTCTATCGAGGCGGGTATCCTCTCGGGCGACATTACCGCGGCGGCCGAGCTCACCACCACGGCGTTCAGCTCCATTCCCGTTCTTGGTCCGCTCGTTCTGGCCGTGGGCATGATCTTGTTCACGTATTCCACGATGCTCGGCTGGTCTACGTACGGCAATCGCGCCGTCATGTACCTGTTCGGCAAGAAGGGCATTCGCCCCTATCAGATTGCGTTCCTGGCGTTCGTGTTCTGGGGCTGCATTGGCGGCGGCGACCTGGTGTGGAACATTTCCGACATCACCAACGCGCTCATGGCCGTTCCCAACTGCATCGCCGTGCTGGCCCTGGGTGGCGTCGTGGCTGCAGGCACGCGCCACTACGTGTACGAGAAGCATCTCGACGAGGTGGACGAAACGCCCATCCCGCAGTTGCAGAAGTAACGCACGCACCTACTGAATCGGCGTCTATCTGGGCCCATTCAACGGGCTCGCAGATAGGCGCCTTTTTTATTCGATTTATCGGGGTTTTCGTCGCGGCATGAAAGTCGCGTGCGCGCAAAGCAGCCAGCGCGCTACTATGGAACGAACGATTCTGGGCTGCATAGTTCGTTCAATGCGAAGGAGCCGGCATATGAAGCCATTGGAAATCAAGGGCATGGCCATCGGGGCGGGGGTCCCCAAGACCATCACGTCGCTTATGTCCCCCAATGTCGAAGGCGCCCTTGCCGCAGCTCGCGAGGCCGTGGCGGCTGGAGTCGATTGCCTGGAATGGCGCGCCGATTTCTGCGCCAACAAGCTCGATTTCGATTCCATGGTGCATGACGCGCGCTTGCTCGCTGCCGAACTGCCCGACAATCCGCTTCTTTTCACGTTCCGCTCGGAAAGCCAGGGCGGCCAGTGCACGCTTTCCGCGGAAGAGTATGTCGCGTTGAACCGCACGCTCATCGAAGACGAGTTCATCGACATGGTCGACATCGAGACGTGGATTGGCGACGAAGCCGTGCGCGCTCTTGTGGAATGCGCGCATGCCCACGGTGTCGCAGCCGTGGTGTCCTATCACAATTTCCAGGGAACGCCCTCCGTCGAATGGATGGTTTCCCTGCTCACGCATATGGTCGACCTTGGCGCCGACATTCCGAAGATTGCGACGATGGCAACGTCGGCGCGCGACGCCCTGAACGTGCTTGCGGCTACCGAGGAGGTCGCCCGCCTGCATACCGAGCGCCCGCTGCTCACCATGGCCATGGGCCCCACGGGCAGCATCACGCGCGTGGCTGGCGAGCTGTTTGGCAGCGCGCTCACGTTCGTGGCCGTGCAGAGGGCTTCGGCTCCCGGCCAGGTGGATGTCGCGCAAGCGAAGCGCATGATGAGCGATATCCATTCCACGTTGGCTTAGCTATTTCGCTTCATTCGAGGCGTTAGAGTATCGGTTTCTATGTACGAAGAAGGAGAGAACATGGGAGAATCGGCACGTATCAGCGGTCACACTCATTTGATTACGCTTATCGGCAATCCCACGACGCATTCGCTGTCGCCCGCCACGCATAATCTTTCGTTCGAGCATGAGGGTATCGATACGGTGTATCTGTGCTTCGACGTGAAGGATAACGCTCAGCTTCCCCAGGTCATCGAAGCCATGAAGGTCATGGAGGGCTGGGATGGCAGCAACGTCACCATGCCCTGCAAGCAGGCCGTTATCCCCCTGCTCGACGAGCTCGACGAAGCCGCCGCCCTCATGGGCGCCGTGAACGTCATCCGCTACCGCGATGGCAAGACCAAGGGCTTCAACACCGATGGCATTGGCTTCTGGGATAACGTGCGCAAGCACGGCGTCGACATCAAGGGCAAGAAGCTCACGCTCATCGGCTGCGGTGGCGCCGGCTCCGCCGTTTTGGTGCAGGCTGCGCTCGATGGCATGACCGAAATCGACGTGTTCGAGATGCCCGAGGGCAACGGCGCGAAGAACGCCAGGGAACTCGCTCCCAAGCTGCAGGAGAAGACGGGCTGCAAGGTGAACCTGTTCGTCACGGGCGACCTCGACGCGCTGGCGGCTTCCATCCAGTCGTCCGACGTGCTCGTGAATTCTTCCCCCGTTGGCATGGGCGAGGGCTGCACCGACACGCCCGTGCCCGCCGAGCTCATCAAGCCCGGCTCCGTGGTGGCCGACACCGTGTATTTCCCCCGCGAGACTCAGCTGATCCTCGACGCGCGCGCCAAAGGCTGCACCGTCGTTGGCGGCCTTGGCATGATGATCGAGCAGGCCGCGGTAGGCGAAGAGATCTGGTACGGCATCAAAATGGACACCGACCTTATCGAACGCGAACTGTACTCGTAGCCGATCGTGGCTTTCCTGGGGCCGGCGCGCATCGCGTCCCCTGGGCACCCGCTCCGCTGCTCGCGTGCCCCGTGGCCGGTTGCGGTTGCGCAGCTTTGCTGCGCCCCGCCTCCCGGCCGCGGGGCACGCTCGTGCGCTCGCTGGTTCATAAGTCGGATCGTAGCCATGTCGTTCTGTGAGCCAAGGAGTTGTGGAAGTGCCTTGTCTTCCTAAGACCGCTTGGCCTCCGACTTCGCTGCTCGCGTGCCCCGTGGCCGGTTGCGGTTGCGCAGCTTTGCTGCGCCCCGCCTCCCGGCCGCGGGGCACGCTCGTGCGCTCGCTGGTTCA
>NZ_JAZZJS010000035.1:0-6354 GCF_056180635.1 Denitrobacterium sp.
GCAGTTAAGCCCCTCCTCGCCGAAAGTACTGCGGTGTAGTCCGTGGGAGGATAGGGCGTCGCGCTCATGGGGGGCATTTCCATGCCATGGCCCGTCCCGCGCATGCGGGGCGGGCCTTTTTGTTTTGCCTGCTCAGCAGGCTACTATGCTCTTGCATGGGTGTGTCTTTGCACGGCGGCTGTCTCGCTTTTAGGCAAAAGCCCAATGTTGAGGTAAAATTTGAAAGATACTATTGCGCGGTAGAAGGAGTCTATGTGAGCGATAAAGAAGCTATCGATCAGGCAATCAAAATTGCAGCTTCGCGAGAGGGCATGTTGAAGAAGGTCGTGAACGAGCTCTCGGGTTCTTCGCGTCGTGCCAGGCAGAATGCGGCAGCAGTTGTTGCCGGCGTGGCCAAGAAAGACGCCAACAAGGTGCTCGCCTATGTCGATGATATCGTCGATGCGCTCAATCGCCCCGAGGCTCAGACGAGGTGGGAATGCCTGGAAGCGCTCACGCAGATCGTCGACATCGAATCGCGCGTATGCGACAAGGCCATCCCCGGCGCCGAAACGGCCCTGTTCGACGAGGATAGTGGTCCCGCCCATTTGGCCGGCATGCGTTTCCTCTGCAAGCTTGGTGCCACCACCGAAATCCGCTCCGAGAAGACCTGGCCCCTCATCGACGAAGCCATTCAGTGCTATCACGGCGATGTCGAGTTCCAGGAAATGCTCGTAGCCGTCATCGGCTTCTCGGAAGGCAAGCTTGCCCCTTCGGTAAAAGAGCAGCTGAAAGAGCGTATGGAGTTCGACGCGAAGAACGGCAAGGGCGCGCTCAAGCATCGAGCCCAGCAGATTATCGATAACCTTTCGTAGCAACATTCGCGGTAAGCGGTTGCTATATACGGAATTGGCGCGGTGATTTCCGTGCCAATTCTTTTTTGTTTGGCATCTATGGTAGGAATAAGAAACACTACTGCACACTAAAGTACACAGACGAGGCTGAAGGAGACCAGATGGCACAGCACACTGTTACACTCATTCCCGGCGATGGCATTGGTCCCGAGACGAGCGGCGCAATGCAGCGCGTTCTCGAAGCAGCTGGAGCCGAAATCGAGTGGGAAATCGCTGAAGCCGGCGCGCATCTTATGGAAGAGTACGGCACTCCGCTGCCGCAGAGCACGCTCGATGCCGTGAAGCGCAACAAGGTCGCCATCAAGGGTCCCGTAACGACGCCCGTTGGCTCTGGTTTCCGCAGCGTTAACGTTGCCCTGCGCAAGGCGTTCGACCTGTACGTGAATCTGCGCCCCAACATCAGCATCGAAGGCGCTGGCGGCCGCTACGATAACGTCGACCTGGTCATCGTGCGCGAGAACACCGAAGACCTGTACGCGGGCATCGAGTTCGAGCAGGGTTCCACCGAAGCCGCCGAGCTCATCGAGTTCTGCTCGTCGCATAACGCCGGCGACATTCGCTCCGATGCCGGCATCTCCGTGAAGCCCATTTCCGTTACGGGGTCTCGCAACATCGTGAAGTACGCCTTCGAGTATGCCATCGCTCAGGGCCGCAAGAAGGTCACCGCCGTTCACAAGGCGAATATCATGAAGCATTCCGACGGCCTGTTCCTGCGCGTCGCGCGCGAGGTGGCCAAGGAATACGAGGGCCGCATCGAGTTCGAGGATAAGATCGTCGATGCCTTCTGCATGAACATGGTCATCGATCCCAGCCAGTTCGATGTCGTGGTTCTGCCGAACCTCTATGGCGATATCGCCAGTGACCTGTGCGCGGGCCTGGTGGGTGGCCTGGGCATTGCCCCGGGTGCCAACATCGGCAAGGATTACGCGATCTTCGAGGCCGTTCATGGTAGCGCGCCCGACATCGCCGGCCAGAACAAGGCCAACCCCACGGCCGAGATCCTCTCCGCGTGCATGATGCTCGACTACTTGGGCGAGCAGGAATGCGCTGAGCGCATCCGCGCTGCCGTGCGTGCCGTGTACGCCGAGGGCGAGCACCTCACGGGCGACATCCGCTGGGCCACCGGTTCCAGCAAGCCCGGCTGCAGCACGACCGAATTCACCGACGCCCTGATCGCGGCGCTGTAGGAAGAACATGCGGGGCTGCCTTTGCGGCCCCGCAATCGCTAGGAGAAGCTATATGTCACAGTTGAAGGAAACCGCGAAGCTTCAGGTCGCGGATAGGGAGTATCGCTACTATCCCGTGCAGGCGGTGGCAGGCGCCGAGCGTCTTCCGTATGCGCTCACCGTGCTGCTGGAAAACATTCTGCGCTGCGCCCCCGACGAGGAGACCGCCCAGCTTCTGGTGGGTCGTCTTGTCGAGGCCGGCACGAAGGGCCAGGCGGGCGAGGAAGTGGAATTCAGCCCTGCGCGCGTGCTCTTCCAGGACTTCACGGGCGTACCCGTGTTCGTCGATTTCGCGGTCATGCGCGAAGCGTGCGCTGCCCTGGGTGGCGACCCGTCGAAGATCAACCCCCAGGCTCCCTGCAACCTGGTAATCGACCATTCCGTCATTGCCGACAAGGCCGGCTGCGCGGGCGCTATGCAGGAAAACATCGAACTCGAGTTCCAGCGCAACCGCGAGCGCTACGACTTTCTGAAGTGGGCGCAGAGCTCGTTCCAGAACGTGAGCATCGTGCCTCCCGGACAGGGCATCTGCCATCAGCTGAACATCGAGCGCTTTGCGAAGGTCGTTATGACGCGCGATGCCGAAGAGGGCACGCTCGCGTACTTCGATACCCTCGTTGGCACCGACAGCCATACGCCCACGGCTAATGGCGTAGGCGTTCTGGGCTGGGGCGTTGGCGGCATCGAAGCCGAGGCTGCCGCTCTGGGCCAGCCCATCACCACGCTCGTTCCGCGCGTTATCGGCGTCGAGCTCACTGGCTCGCTGCCCGATGGCGTTTCCGCCATGGATCTTTCCCTGCGTTTCGCGCAGATGCTGCGCGCCGAGGGCGTTGTGGGCTGCTTCGTGGAATGCTTCGGCGAGGGCGTTTCGAACCTCACCGCCACGCAGCGCGCGTGCGTTTCCAACATGACGCCCGAATACGGCAGCACGTGCACGCTGTTTCCCGTCGACGAGCAGACGCTCGACTACCTGCGCGTCACGGGCCGCACGGAAGAGCAGATTGCCCTGGTGGAGGCATATGCGAAGGAGCAGAACCTTTGGAACGACGGGCGTGAGCGCTCGTACTCCAAGGTGCTTCGCATCGACCTTTCCACGGTTGAGCGCAGCATTGCCGGGCCGTCGCGTCCGCACGACCGCATTTCCTTCGCGGGTGCGCGCGATCGCTTCCAGGAGATTTGCTCCGAGCGCAACGTCGAAAGCGGCAAGGCTGTCACGGTGGAAATCGACGGTGCGAACTACGAGCTCACGCATGGTGCCATTGCCATCGCCGCGGTAACCAGCTGCACGACGGCAACCGACCCGGCCATGATGCTCGCATGCGGCATCGTTGCCAAGAACGCCGCGGAAGCGGGTCTCGCGCCCAAGCCGTGGGTGAAGACGATTCTCGCTCCGGGCAGCAAGGCCACCGAGCTCTTGCTCGAGCGAGCCGGCCTGATGGATGGCCTTCGCAAGCTGGGCTTCTACACGTGTGGTTTTGGCTGCATGAGCTGCATCGGCAACTCGGGTCCCGTTCTGCCCGCGCTGCATGACATCGCCGATGATATCGAGCTCGCAAGCGTGCTTTCTGGCAACCGCAACTTCGAGGGGCGCATTTCCCCCGACGTCGCGCAGAACTACCTGTCTGCCCCCGCGGGCGTTATCGCCTACGCGCTTGCCGGTACGCTCGATTTCGACTTCGAAACGCAGCCCTTGGGCGAAAACGCGCAGGGCGAGCCCGTGTTCCTGAAGGATATCTGGCCCACCAATGCTGACATTGCCGCGCTGCAGGATCAGGTTGTGAACCGCGCCCTGTTCGAAGACGGCGCGGAAGGCCTCTTCGATGGCGACGATGCGTGGAGGAGCCTTGGTCGCGAGCCGAGCGACCTGTTCGCATGGGATGAAAGCTCCACGTACGTGCGTCGTGTCACGTACTTCGACGGCATGACCGCTTCGCCCGCTGCTCCCGAGCCCGTGCGCGGCGCCCGCGCCATCGTGAACCTGGGCGACTTCATCACCACCGACCACATTTCGCCCGCCGGCGCCATCGCCGCCGATTCCGCGGCGGCGCGCTACCTGCGCGAACGTGGTGTCGACGATGCCGATTTCAACACGTATGGCAGCCGTCGTGGCAACCATGAGGTCATGGCCCGTGGCACGTTTGCGAACGTGAAGCTCGCCAACCTCCTCGCGGAAGGCCGTAAGGGCGGTTGGACGCGCGACATGACCGACGACGCCATCAAGCTCATCTTCGACGCTTCCGAGGCCTATCGCGCGGCTGGCGTGCCCCTGGTGGTGCTGGCCGGCAAGATGTACGGTAGCGGTTCCTCGCGCGACTGGGCGGCGAAGGGCCCCATGCTCCTGGGCGTGCGCGCGGCGTTTGCCGAAAGCTTCGAGCGCATCCACCGCAGCAACCTCATTGGCATGGGCGTGCTCCCGCTTCAGTACGAAGAGGGCCAGAGCACGGAATCGCTGGGCCTTGATGGTACCGAAACGTTCGATATCGACGACATCGACTTTAGCGAGGGGCTTCCCAAGCCCGCTCACGTGAACGTGCGCGCGACCAAGCCCGATGGAACTACGGTCGACTTCACGGCGCTCGTGCGCATCGATACGCCCACGGAGGGCGAGTACTACTATCACGGCGGTATCCTGCAGTACGTCATCCGCAATCTTGCCTCCGAATAGCAACGCGCGCCGAACGGCGTTCATATCGAATCGATAACGTGCGGGGCGAGCCTAGTGCTCGCCCCGTTTGCGCTGGTATACTTACGCGAAATGCAAGCTAATGAGGGAGTCTGAACGTGGACAAAAATCAAATGGACGAGTTCTTCCGCATGGTGGGTTTCGTGCCTCCCGAGGATGGGGCGCCCCATGCGTCTTCCTCCGCCGGGGAAACCTCTGGCGGGGAATCGAAGGGTTCCCGGGGGAAGCGCAAGGCGTCGCATGGCCAGCGGAATCACTTTGCAGGAGGCTCCAACGGCGGCGATGACCTGTCGAGCTTCTTCGAGGGCATTAGGCTTCCCAGTTGGAGGAAGCGCACGCTCATCATTGCGATTCTGGTGCTGCTTCTGGTGATTGCGGGTGCCTATTGGTGGTTCCATCCGCCTATCAATATCCATTCGATGGACCTGTGGACGTTCCTGGTGGTGTTCGTGCTCCTGCCGTCGTTCATCACGTTCAAGGCCCTTTCCGCGTCGTATAAGTCGGGCACGAACGCGCGTCCGAAGAACGCCGGCAAGGCGAAGTGCTTCAAGTGGCTATCGTGGGTGCCCGTGGCCGTGTTCGCGGTTGCCGTTCTGGGCTGGGCCGCGTCATATAGCATCTGGCCCGGCAACGCCGAAAAGTATTCGAGCATCCTGCAGATCGAGGATACCGATTTCGCAACCGACATCCAGGAACCCGACTACGACACGATTCCCGTCATCGACCGCGAAAGTGCCGTTCTCTTGGGCAACCGCACGCTGGGCGAAATTCCCGAGTACGTGAGCCAGTTCGAAATCTCGAGCCTGTATTCCCAGATCAACTACCAGGGCCGCCCCGTGCGCGTGAGCCCGCTGAACTACGCCGACCTCTTTAAGTGGTTCTACAACAAGGACACGGGCATTCCCGCCTACGTGGTGGTGGACATGGCGAGCCAGGACACGCAGGTCGTGCGACTCTCGCAGCCCATGTACTACTCCGAAAGCGAACCTCTCGAGCGCAACATCGATCGCTACGTGCAGCTGAAGTATCCCTTCTACATGTTCGAGGAGAAGAGCTTCGAAATCGACGAGGATGGAACTCCCTGGTGGGTTTGCCCCGTTCAGACGCGTACTATTGGCCTGTTCGGCGGTGAAACCATCGAGCGCGTGGTGCTGGTGAACGCCAGCACGGGCGAGTGCATCGACGTCCCCATCGACGAGTGCCCCGAATGGGTCGACCGTGCGTATCCCAGCAACCTGCTCATTCAGCAGTACAACTGGTACGGCAGCCTGCATAACGGCTGGCTGAACAGCTGGCTTGGCCAGAGCGGCGTCGTGCAGACCACGCCCGGCACCGATGGCGAGCTGGGGTACAACTACATCGCCAAAGACGACGACGTGTGGGTGTACACGGGAGTGACGAGCGCTACGAGCGACAACGCCATCGTTGGGTTCGTGCTCGTTAATCAGCGCACTGCCGAGGCTCACTACTACAGCGTGGCCGGAGCCACCGAGGAAAGCGCCATGAGTTCGGCCGAGGGCCAGGTGCAGAACCTCAAGTACGAGGCGACCTT
>NZ_JAZZJS010000036.1:0-6570 GCF_056180635.1 Denitrobacterium sp.
GCACTTGGAAGAGGTTCCCGGCTCGGGCTTCAATGTGAAGGGTTCGTATAAGGCCCTTAAAGGCAAGAAGGCCAAGCTTGCCGAGGAGTCGGGGGGGGATGTTACCGCCTCGCATGCTACTGCAAACGTTTCCGACGACGACGGCGAAGTTCACTTCAAAGAGCTGCCTTCGGGCGAGGGCGTAACGCCTTGCATCATCATCTCGGCACGACCCATTCTGGTTCCGCTGCCGTTCAAAATTGCACTGGCTGTTCTGGTATTGGCTGCCGTAGGGGCCGTTGGCGCTTTTACCTTCCTGAACAGCCAGTGGCTCGATCCAAACGCCCAGAAGGGTTATTACGAGGGTAAGTCAGAGCAGGAGATCATCGACGATTTGAACCAGGAAGTGGCATGGTACTCCATGCAGATCTCCTGCTCGCCCTCCATTCGCATGCATCCCGGTTCCGCGCAGGCTACGGGCGTGAATGTCGAGAACATCGAAAACAACCATTGTGCGCAGAAGTTTACGATTACCTTGCAGGATACGGGTGAAGTGCTCTACGAATCGGGCGCTCTGAATCCGGGCGAGTACATTGCCGACATTGAAATGAGCCGCGCGCTCGACGAGGGCGTATACACGGCGAACATCGAATTCCAAGGATACGAGGAGAATGCGACGCTTTTCTCCGATGGCCAACTGTATGGGCATGCCAAGTTTGGCACGCCCGCAAATGCCGTGGTGCTCATCATCGTAACGGACGACGATGAAGTAGCCCGCGCTACGGCCACGTATTACCTTAATTAAAGACTTCGGGGACATGAGAGGTGGGTTGTGAGTCCGTATCGAACGTTTCAGTTTTACAAAGAAGGATGTGGTGTTATGAAAACAATGAGGAAGAATGGGATTGCCTTTGCCGTAGCTGCCGTGTGCGCATTCGCGCTCATGATTCCGGGGCTCGCGTTTGCCGATGTCACGCCGTCTGTTGAAACCAGCGGTGGCAATGGCAGCAGCACTCAGCTGAACTTGATCACCGATACTACGGTTACCGTGACCAACGATTCCGCCAATGCAAACATGAAGGTTCTCGTTCCCGTGGCGATTAACTTCGTGACCAATGGCTCTGGTACCATTACCGGCCCCAGTGGCGCTTCGCTGCAGAACTACTCGATGTTCCCCGTGCACGTGACTGACGTTCTCGTAACTCCCCACACGGGCGTTACGTTTGATGACAGCTTGACTACCACGACGCTTGCCGACCACGTGAAGATGTACATGCAAGCGGGTAGCGATACCATCACGCTCGGCGACTTCGTCAACAATGGCGGTGGCTCGCTCGTTGCGAACCAGTGGAACATTGGCGCTGCTAGTGGAGATACTCCCGGCTCGCTTTCCCTGTCCTTCCCGGCTGGTCAACTTGGTGCGTTTGGCACTGCCATCACCCCATACACTTCAGCCAATCTGGGTACCATTTCGTGGACCGTTGCGGCCGGTGCTGTCAGCTAATGAGGGCAGCTTAGCGTCGACTGTACGCAATTCCGTGTGTGTTGCCAAAGGAGAGACGGATGCTTCGGCGTCCGTCTCTCCGATTTTGTGGAGAGGGGTTGCGCGGCGCTGTGCCCGCAAGTACAATGGCTGCGTCCTTTAAAAGCGGTACAGAGAGACCGACAAGGCTTGCAAGCTGCAAACGTACTACAAGCAGAACTGCAATCGTAAGCCTTTGTCTGTCGACGAAGGTTATTTTTATGCCTTCCGGCAGGCAAGATGCTCCCGCAAACCCGAAAGGGGATTGCGCGGCGGGTGCACCAGGTCGCTTTGTACGCACTCATCTTCGAAAGGAGTGTGTATGAGCGGAAATGCGCAAGTGAAATCCGTGTGCATGGATTCCACGGAAATCGAGCGATCCCTTACGCGTATCGCCCATCAGATTCTCGAAGCCAACCATGGCGCGCGTAATATCGCGCTCGTTGGCATCGTCACCAGGGGAGACCTCCTGGCCAAGAAGCTGGTGAGCAAGATCGAGCAGATCGAGGGGGTGCAAGTTCCCTTCGGCCACCTCGATATCAGCTTCTATCGCGACGACTACCTCACCCATCTCGCGCCTGAAGTCCACGAGACCCATATCCCGTTCAACATCGACGGCAAAGACATCATCCTCGTCGACGACGTCCTCTACACGGGCCGCACCATCCGTGCCGCGCTCGACGCCCTCATGGACCTGGGTCGTCCCAAGACGGTGCAGCTTGCGGTCCTGGTCGACCGCGGTCACCGCGAGCTTCCCATCCGCGCCGATTTCGTGGGCAAGAACGTTCCCTCGGCTTCCGACGAAAACGTTCGCCTCTTCCTCGACGAAGTGGATGGCAAATCCGAAGTTGACATTCTGGATATCGAACCGGGCTCGCGTGCGGGCTCCGCGCCGCTGGGAGGTGGCAGGTAATGGCCTTCAATCACAAGCATCTCATCGACATCACGGAGTATTCCGCCGATGACATCATGCAGATTCTGGAAACCGCCGTCACGTTCATGGAAGTGAACGAGCGCAAGATCAAGAAGGTGCCCCTGCTGAAGGGCGTTACCGTCGTGAACATGTTCAACGAGCCCTCCACGCGCACCAAGTCCAGCTTCGAGCTGGCCGAGAAGCGCCTGTCGTGCGACGTTCTGAACTTCGGCGGCAAGAGCACTTCGGTCGTGAAGGGCGAAAGCCTGGTCGACACGCTGGAAACGCTCGATGCCTACAAGATCGACATGGTCATCGTGCGCGACCGCCACGCCGGCGTTCCTCACCTCATCAGCCAGCATACGCCCGCTTCCGTCATCGATGCGGGCGACGGCAAGCACCAGCATCCCACGCAGGCGCTGCTCGACCTGTTCAGCATCTGGCGCGCCAAAGGCGACCTCGACAAGCTGCACGTGGGCATCGTGGGCGACATCGGCCATAGCCGCGTGTGCGGTTCCCTCATTCCCGCGCTGAAGATCATGGGCGCCGAGGTTACGGTTATCGCCCCCAACACGCTTCTTCCCGCGCGCCCCGACATCCTGGGCGCCGACCATGTAACCGCCAATCTCGACGAGGCCCTGCCCGAGCTCGACGTGGTCTACATGCTGCGCATCCAGCGCGAACGCCTGGAAGGTGCGCCGTACCCCAGCCTTCGCGAATACAACATGCTCTTCGGGCTCACGCGCGATCGCGAGCGCTTCATGAAGCCCGACGCCATCGTGTGCCACCCCGGCCCCATCAACCGTGGCGTGGAACTCGATAGCTACATGGCCGATCACCCCGAGCGTTCGGTCATCCTCGATCAGGTGTACGCGGGTATCTGCACGCGCATGGCTGCACTGTACCTGCTTTTGGGAGGGAGCGATAATGGCCTTTCTGCTTAAGAACGCACGCGTAGTCGACCCGCAGGTCGGCTTGGACGAAGTATGCGACATCCTCATTCGCGACGGTAAGATTGCCCAGGTGGGCAAGGGTATTTCCGCCCCCGACGCCGAAGAGCGCGATTTCACGGGCAAGGTAGTCACGCCCGGCTTGGTAGACATTCACGTGCATCTGCGCGACCCAGGCCAGGAGCAGAAGGAAGACATCGCCAGCGGCACGCGCGCGGCTGCCCATGGCGGCTTCACCGCGGTTGCCTGCATGCCCAACACCACGCCCACCATCGACAACGCCATCGTGCTCGAATACGTGCAGCGCATGGCCGAAAAGGTGGGGAAGTGCCGCGTCCACGTGGTTGGCTCCTGCACACAGGGTCTCGCGGGCGAAACGCTCTCCGAAATGGGCAGCATGGTGCGCCACGGCGCCGTTGCCTTCACCGACGACGGCCATGGCGTTCAGGGTGCGGGCATGATGCGCCGCGTCATGGATTACGCCAACCAGTTCGGCAAGGTCATCATGTCGCACTGCCAGGACGAAGACCTCGTGGGCGATGGTGTGGTAAACGAAGGCGTGTGCAGCACGCGCCTGGGCATGCTCGGCTGGCCTTCCGAGGGCGAGGAACTGCAGATTGCGCGCGATATCGCGCTCTGCCGCCTCACTGGCACGCCGCTGCATATCCAGCACATCACCACGGCACGTGGCGTCGAACTCGTGCGTCAGGCGAAGGCCGAGGGCCTGCCCGTTACCGCCGAGGCCACGCCCCATCACCTGTTCCTGAACGAGGATGCCATCGACGATACGTACAACACGTACCTGAAGGTGAACCCGCCCCTGCGCACCGAGGCCGACCGCCTCGCCGTTACCCAGGGCGTGCTCGATGGCACCATTGATTGCATCGTCACCGACCACGCTCCCCATACCGACTGGGAGAAGGATTGCGAGTTCGCCATCGCCGCATTTGGCATGACGGGTCTGGAAACCTCGCTTGGCCTGGTGCTCACGCAGCTCGTGCGCACGGGCGTGATCGATTACGCCAAGCTCGTCGAGCTCATGGCCGTGAACCCGCGTCGCATCATCCAGGTCGACCCGGTTACCATCCAGGAAGGCTCGGTGGCCGACCTCACGGTTATCGACCCCGAAATCGAATGGACCGTCTCGGTTGACGATTTCTGCAGCAAGGCGAAGAACTCCGGCTTCATTGGCGCCACGCTCACGGGTCGTGCGACCGATGTGTTCGTGGGTGGCGAACCTACGCTTCGCGACTGCGCGGTAGTCGAGTAACTCCATAACGTCACGCACTTTTACTCCGGGCGGCGGCATGCTTCGCGCATGTCGCCGCTTTCTGCATAATCTAGACGTTCTATGAACATATACGCATCAAGCATCGCATGTATGCAGTATGACGTATAATTCCGAAAAGCCTTTAAGAGCGGTACAGAGAGACCGATAAGGTGCGCAAAACGATACATGAAGCCCTAGGGCTTACTGCGCCTTGTCAGTTGACGAGGCGCATTTTTTTGCGCCGGGAAGGATGGAAATGAGCCAGATTTCAGACAAGCTCCTTGCGGGAACGTCGAAACCCGCGCGTGTTCCGGCCAAGCTTCTGCTTGCCGATGGCACGGTGTGGGAGGGGTATTCCTGCGGAGCGCAAGGCGAGGTGTTCGGCGAAGTGTGCTTCAACACTTCCATGACCGGCTACCTCGAGGTTGCAACCGACCCAAGCTACGCGGGCCAGATCGTCACCATGACGTATCCTCAGATTGGCAACTACGGCGTATGCCCCAGCGACGTGCAGCGCGACCACACGGCCCTGCGCGGCATGGTGGTGCGTGACATGTGCTATACGCCCAGCAACTGGCGATCCGCCGAAACGTTCCCCGCATTTCTCGAGCGCAATGGCGTGGTGGGCATCGAGGGCGTCGACACGCGCGCTCTCGTGCGCCATATCCGCAGCACCGGCGCCCAGATGGCCGTCCTCTCCACGGAAACCCTCGATGATCGTGAGCTTTCCGCGAAGCTTGCGGCTGCTCCTGCGTTCGTTGGCACGAACTTTGTTCAGCAGGAGTCGTGCGAAAGCGTGCATGAGTATACGGCGGCAAATATCCCTGCAGGTCACGAATTCGCCTATGGCGAAGCACCTGCCGCTACGCACCATGTTGTCGCCTACGACTGCGGCATGAAGGACGGCATCCTGGAAAACCTCGTGCGCGTGGGCTGCAACGTAACGGTTGTGCCGTGGAATACGCCTGCCGAAGAGGTCCTGGCCATGAATCCCGATGGCGTGTTCCTCTCGAACGGCCCGGGCGACCCCGATGCCGTTGAGGGAACGTATTCCCAGGTGGAAAAGCTTTTGGGCAAGGTGCCCCTGTTCGGCATCTGCCTGGGTCATCAGATGCTCTCGAAGGCGTGCGGCTGCACGATCGAGAAGCTGAAGTTCGGCCATCGTGGCGGCAACCAGCCCGTCATGAACCTGCGCACGGGGCGCGTGGAAATCACCTCGCAGAACCATGGCTTCGGCATCGTCTACGATAGCCTGGGCGAGCTCATCCCCGAGGAATCGGGCGGCATGGCGCGGCATGCGAAAGACCTGCGTGATTACGCCAACGCCCGCATTGCTCCCGTGGTGCGCAATGCCAAGGTGGGTCGCGTGCAGCTCACGCACGTGAACCTGAACGATGGCACGCCCGAAGGCATCGCCTGCCTCGACATCCCGGCATTTTCCGTGCAATACCACCCCGAAGCGCAGTGCGGTCCCACCGACGCGCATTACCTCTTCGCCGCGTTCGTACGCCTCATGGACGGCCGTAGCGACTATCTCGACATCGACATCGCGCAGGACCGTCTTGCCGGCTGGACGTTCGCTTCGCAGAAGGAGGCCCAGCATGCCTAAGCGCACCGATATCAAACGCATCCTCGTCATCGGCAGCGGCCCCATCGTCATCGGGCAGGCCTGCGAATTCGACTACTCCGGCACGCAGGCGTGCAAGGTGCTCGCCGAGGACGGGTACGAAGTCGTTCTGGTGAACAGCAATCCCGCAACCATCATGACCGACCCGCAGCTGGCCGTACGCACCTACGTCGAGCCCATTACCGTGGAAGCCATCCAGCAGGTAATCGAAAAGGAGCGTCCCGACGCGCTGCTGCCCACCCTTGGTGGCCAGACCGGCCTGAACACGGCCGTCGACCTGGCAAAAGCCGGTATTCTCAGCGAATACGG
>NZ_JAZZJS010000037.1:0-18300 GCF_056180635.1 Denitrobacterium sp.
ATCCTTGCACGGTAGCCCCCGATACGCGGGCGTTCGAGGCGTATGGCGAGAACGTCATCTACGAGCGCCATCGCCATCGCTTCGAGGTGAACAACGCGTTCCGTCCTGCGCTCGTGGAAGCCGGCTTGGTCATCTCCGGCCAGTCTCCCGATGGTCGCCTCGTCGAGATGGTCGAGATTCCCGACCATCCGTGGTTCGTGGGCAGCCAGGGCCATCCTGAGTTCAAGAGTCGCCCCACCAGGCCTCATCCGCTGTTCGTTGGCTTCGTTTCCGCATCGAAGGCGAATGCCGAGGCATAGTATCGCTTGCTAGCGTTTAGCCGGGCCGTTACCGTGAGGTGCGGCCCGCTTTCGTTCCCGCACGATGCGCGTGCGGCGGGGCGTAGTACACTGTGCGCATGGAAGACATCATCGCCGAATTCATTTCCTATATGCGCGTCGAGCGCGCTTGTTCCAATCTGACGGTGGAAGCGTACGAGCATGACCTGGCCATCTACCAGAAGTATCTCACGACGCCCGCATTCGGCTGCTCGATTGCCCCCGCTCGCGACTTCGCGCAGGTGACGCGTAGCGTAGTGGTGGAATTCGAGGGCTATCTGAAGGATGGCCTGCATTACGCGCCCTCCACGATGGCGCGCATCTTATCCGCGCTGAAGACCTTCCACAAGTTTCTCGTGCGCGAGGGCTATGCCACCTCCAATCCCACCGAGACGGTTGGCCTGCCACGTAAAGCGCGCACCTTGCCCCAGGTGATGAGCGTGCAGCAGGTCTGCCGCATGCTCGATCTTCATAGCGGCGATTCGCCTGCTGCGCTGCGCGACCGTGCCATTCTCGAGGTTCTGTACGGCTGCGGCCTGCGCGTGAGCGAGCTCTGTGGGCTCGATGTCGACCGCGTCCATATCGACGAGGGGTTCTTGCTGGTGCTGGGCAAGGGCGATAAGGAGCGCGTGGTTCCCATTTCGGGAGCGGCGTCACGTTCCCTTTCCCGCTACCTTTTCGAAGGCAGGCCCCATCTGGCGCATGCGGCGCATCTTACAGGTGCGGTGTTTCTGAATGCGCGCGGGGGAAGGCTTTCGCGTCAGAGCGTGCACGCGCTCGTGCGCAGGGCGGGGGAGGCCGTAGGCGTGCATGACCTGCATCCGCATACGCTGCGTCATTCCTGCGCAACGCATATGCTCGAGGGTGGCGCCGACTTGCGCGTCATTCAGGATATGCTGGGGCATGCCGACATTTCCACGACGCAGATCTATACGCACGTTCAGCGCGCCCATCTGGTGGAGGAGTACCTCCACGCTCATCCGCGAGCGCATTAGCGCCCAAAAGACATGCTCATAGAAGCTTCGAAACCCGCGTTTTGCGGGCTTCTGCCACTGCGCGCCACATCCTCTCCAAATTCATCCCACTTCATCCCACTTTAGTTCTTCATATGCCCCTACAACATGTTGCTCCAGGGTAAACGGGACCCCACTATCTTGTTTTCGTCTCAAAAATGGGGAATACATAACCCCATATCAAAGCGGATTTTTCGGCGCTGTGGGGCATGGGTGTGTTGAAATGTGGGGCAAAGTGGGATAGAATGTCAATCACTGAAGCGGTTCCCGGAAGGAGGCAGCATGACCGAGCTGGTAGGCGAGCATCATCACAAGCTCGATGCCAAAGGCCGTGTGTCTATGCCCTCCGACTTCCGGAAGGTGCTTCCGAAGAATCTCAAGGTAACCCTTTCCCCGAAGAAGGAATGCCTGTACGTATTCGAGCCCGAGGCTTTCAGCAAGTGGGTCGCTTCGTTCTTCGAGAGCGAGGGTGGCTACAAGGCTACGAGCTCCCGCCACGTCAACCTGCGTCGTGCGCTGAATGCGCGCGCTCGCGACGTCGAGGTGGATGGCTCGGGTCGTATCGGCCTTTCGGCCGACCTGCGCGAAGCCGTGGGCCTGGAAAAGGAAGTCGTGCTTACTGGTAACGACGATCATCTCGAGATTTGGGATGCAAAGCGTTGGGACGAGTTCATGGACAGCATCGATTTCTCCGATCTGTTCAGCGATTAGGACCAAGACGTGAGCAATATGACAAGCGAATATCGGCATACCCCCGTCCTCCTCGCCGAGTGCCTCGAATACACGGACCCCAAACCAAAGCACACATTCGTGGACGCAACGCTCGGCGGGGCAGGACATTCCCTTGAAGTGGCTAAGCGCATAGGTGCGCAGGGCACGCTCATCGGTATCGACCAGGATGAAGTGGCTCTTGCAGCCGCTCGAACTCGGCTCCAGGCCCTACCGTCCGAGCAGCGCCCCGAATTGCACCTACTGCGCGGTAACTTCGGGGAAATGGACAGCCTTCTCCTGCAAGCCGAAGTGCCCGAAGTCGACGCCTTCCTGTTCGACCTGGGTGTTTCGAGCGTGCAAATCGATACGCCATCTCGTGGCTTCTCCTTCAAGGAGACGGCGCCACTTGATATGCGGATGGATCCGGGGAAACAAACCCTAACCGCAGAAGAGATCATCAACACCTACAACGCAGCAGATCTCACTCGGATCATCCGTACGTATTCCGACGAGAAGTGGGCGAGTCGCATCGCGGAATTCATCGTGGCGGCTCGCGACCGCGAGAGGATAACCACGAGCGATCAGCTCGTGGAAATCATCAAGGCGGCCATTCCCGCTTCCGCGCGCCGCAGCGGCGGTCATCCCGCCAAGCGCACGTTCCAAGCGTTGCGCATCGAGGTCAATTCCGAGCTCGACGTGCTCCGCAGCGGGTTGGAAGCGGCGATTCGCTGGCTTGCCCCAGGGGGTCGCATCGCGGTCATCAGCTATCACTCGCTGGAAGATCGCATTGTGAAGGACACCTTCGCCGAATACGCGAAGGGCTGCACCTGTCCGCCGGACTTCCCGGTGTGCGTGTGCGGCAATGTGCCGATAGTCAAGGTCCTCACGCGCAAGCCCGTCTTGCCGTCGGACGAAGAAGTCGCGCGGAATGCCCGTGCGCGCAGCGCGAAGCTTCGCGTTGCCCAGAAGCTGCCCGTCTCGTGATGCTAGCGAGCGCGGGCCGAAACGAATCAACCTCGGAAGGAGGGGAGACCTTTGGCAACCGCCGCTCGAGCATATGGGTATGATGCCTACGCCCCGGCGCAACCGCGCCGCGAGCGCGACACCCGCGTACGTGTCGTTCCCGGTACGCGACAGGCCGAATCGGTTTCTCCTCTTTTCGTTACCGCTGTCAAGGCTGCGTTCGCCATCCTCATGGTGTTCGCCGTCGTCGCATGCGTGCGCGTGTGGTTCACCGCTGCCACGGTGAATACGCTCCTCGAATCCCAGGCAACCTCCACGCAGGTCGACCAGATTCGCTCGAGCAGCGAATCCCTGCAGGTGCAGAAGAGCGTTCTCGCTTCTCCGAGCCACGTGAAGGAGCGCGCTGCGCAGATGGGCCTTGTCGAGGCATCTTCCGTCGAGAGCGTTACGCTCGACACCGACGTAGTCACCTACGATGCGCAGGGCAACCTGTCGCTGTCGGGCAGCCTTTCGGCTGCGGCGGGAATCTAGCCGTATCCCATGGCGTCAACTCGAGGAACCTCACATCGCAACCGTTCGCGCGGTCGCGCTTCGTCTTCGCGTCAGCGTTCTCCCTACGTAGTGGCGGGCAATCCGTCGATGCGTATGGCGCTCGTGTTCGTGCTGTTCTTGTTCGTCGTGCTTGTTTTCGCCGGCCGCTTGGTGTACCTCACGCTCATCGTGGGGCCCGAGAACGCGGAAACGGCTATTTCGGCGCGCACCGAAACCATTACGGTGGAGGCGAAGCGCGGCACGATTTACGATCGCAATGGCAACGTGCTCGCCACGAGCGTCGACGCCACAACCATCTACTGCAATCCTGCGGAAGTAACCGACCCGAGTGGCCTTGCCGACGCGCTTGTGCAGGCGTTCGGCGGCGTGAAGTCGGATTACACGAAGAAGCTCGCGTCCGACTCCTCGTTCGTCTACCTCTATAAGAAGGCCGACGTCGATACTGCGAAGGCGCTTAAGGAAAAGGGCTTCGATGGCGTGTACTTCCTTTCCGACACGAAGCGCGTCTATCCGTATGGCCAGACGGCGGGTCAGGTCATTGGCCTGTGCGATACCGACGGCAACGGCATTTCGGGCTTGGAGCTTTATTACGACGACATCCTGTCGGGCGAAGACGGCGAAATCGTCGCTGAGTATGGCAAGGGTGGCTACCCGATTGCCGGCGCTTCCCAGAAGACGGTGGAGTCCGTGGATGGCCAGGATATCGTCGTGTCGCTCGACATCGAGATGCAGGAATACTTGGAAGAGCGTCTTACGCAGGCCATCAGCGACATCGAGGGTTCGCGTGGCGACTCCATCATCTACGACGGCGCAACCGGCGAAATCCTCGCCATTGCCTCCACGCCGTACCTGAATCCCTCCGACCGTTCCACGGTGGAGGAGGGTGCCACGACGCTCATGCCCATCAACACGCAGTACGAGCCTGGCTCGATTTTCAAGAGCGTCACCATGGCAGCCGTGCTGGAAGCGGGCGTCCTCACGCCCGAAAGCGAAATCTACTGTCCGGTGTATCTGGAAGCCGACGAGTATACGGTGTCCGATGCCCATGCGCGCGCTGCGCAGACGTTCACGCTCACGCAGATTCTGGCCGAGTCTTCCAACGTCGGCACGTCGCTTGCGGCTCAGCAGCTTGGATTCAAGCCCCTGTACGACAAAATCATAGAGTACGGCTTCGCGGAGAAGACGGGCGTTGATTTTCCGGGCGAATCTGCTGGTACGTGCACCGATCAGAGCACCTGGTCGCTCGTGCGTTCGTACAATGTGAGCTTTGGTCAGGGCATTTCGGTTACGCCTATTCAGATGGCGCGATTCTATGGGGCCCTTGCCAACGACGGAGTTGCGTATCAGCCGCACTTTCTGCTGAGCTACCCGCAGACGGGCGAGGAGGAAAGCTACGAGGGCACGAAGCTCATCAGCACTTCCACGGTGGATAGCCTCACCGATATGCTCGAATCGGTTGTTACCGAGGGTACGGGCACGAAGGCCGCAATCGAGGGTTATTCGGTTGCCGGTAAAACGGGTACTGCGCAGTACGCCGACAATTCCGGCTCGTATGTCGAAGGCTCCTACGACATCAGCTTCATTGGCTATTTGCCCGACACCGATTCGGATTTGGTCTGTTTTGTAGGGGTAACGGAGGTTCCCGGCGACCGGTCTACCGCCAGTGCCTTTAAGGATATAATGACGTTTGCTATAAACCACTACAAAATCGCCGCTCAGTAAAGGACAGGCTTTTATGGGAATGACATGCAGGGAGCTGTTCGGGGGAATCGAGTGCACCATCATCGGCAACGATTCCGAAGTCGTCGAAGGGCTTTCTTATAGCAGTAATACCGTCAAGTCCGGCGATGCATTCTTTTGCATCGTCGGTTTGCGTGTAGACGGTCATTCGTTCGCGCAAGACGCAATCGATCATGGCGCGCGCGTAATCGTCGCGGAGCGCAAGGTGTACCTGGCCGACGCAACCGACGTCGTCGAGGTTATCGTCTCCGACTCCCGCAAGGCGATGGCGCAGGCCGCAGCCAATTTCTACGGCCACCCCGCCAACGCGTTCGACTTGGTGGGCATCACCGGCACCAATGGCAAGACCACTACGACGTACCTGGTCGAGCACATCGCCCATACGGCGCTTTGCCGCACGGGCGTTATCGGCACGGTGGGCGTGCGCATCGACAAGCAGTTCGAGCATGCCGAGCGCACCACGCCGGAATCGTGCGACCTTCAGGCGCTCTTCGCCAAGATGCGTGACGCCAAGTGCGACACCGTCGCCATGGAGGTAAGCTCTCACGCGCTCGACTTGAAGCGCGTCTGGGGCACGCGATTCGCGGTAACCGCGTTCTCGAACCTCACGCAAGACCATCTTGACTACCACAAGACGTTCGAGGCCTACTTCGAGGCGAAGGCCCTGCTCTTCTCCTCCGATTACCCGGCCAAGCGCGTCATCTGCATCGACGATGCATGGGGCCAGGAGCTTCTGCGCCGCTGCGCCGCTGCGGGCGATCAGGTGATCTCCACGGGCTTCGACGCCACGGCCCAGATTCATCCCGTTAACGTCACGTACGCCACCACGCATACCGACATCGAACTCGATGTGCGCGGCAACCGCTATGCGTTCACGTACCCGCTCGTCGGCCGCTTCAACGTGTCGAATGTGATGCTCGCATTTGGCATCGGCCTCGAGCTCGGCATTCCCGCGAATACCATCGTCGACGCCCTGAAGACGGCACCCCAGGTGCCCGGTCGTCTCGAGCGCATTTCCGCCGAGCACGACGGCGGCGTTTCGGTGTTCGTCGACTATGCCCATACGCCCGACGCTCTTGAAAAGGCCATTTCCGCCGTGAAGAATCTGTCGCACGGCCGCACCATCGTGGTGTTCGGCTGTGGCGGCGACCGCGATGCCACCAAGCGCCCCATCATGGGTCGCACATCGTTGGCGGCCGATTATGCCGTTGTCACCTCCGACAATCCGCGCACCGAAGACCCGAATGCCATCATCGATGCCATTGTTGCCGGCATGGGCGAAGGCGAGGGCCGCTTCTGCGTCGAGCCCGACCGCCGCAGCGCCATTGCGCGTGCAATCGCCGAGGCCAATAGCGGTGACAGCGTTCTCGTTGCCGGCAAGGGCCATGAGGATTATCAGCTCATTGGCGGTAAGACGCTTCATTTTTCCGATGCCGAAGTCGTGGCGGAAGAGCTCGAGAGGGCATTCGGCCAGAAGTAGGATTTCATGCGTTTCACCCCAGAAGAAATAATCGCCGCTACGGGCGGCAGCATTTGCAACGGGGTGTCGGAGCAGGCGCTCTGCACCTCGTTTACATGGGATTCCCGACAAGTCGAAGAAGGATCGCTTTACGTGGCTCTCACGGGCGAACGCGTGGATGGGCATGATTTCTGCCTTTCCGCCGTGCGTTCGGGTGCCAGCGCCTGCCTTGTCGAGCATCGCCTTTCCAGCGAAGACGAAGAAGCCATCCAGCAGGCCGGCGTTCCGCTCGTGCTCGTTCCCAACGTGCGCGATGCGTTCACGGCGCTTGCCGCCGCATGGCGTTCCAAGCTGCAGGGCACGGTTATCGCCATCACGGGTTCGTCGGGAAAGACCACCACGAAGAACCTCGTGCGCGACGTCCTTTCCGCCCATGGCTCCACCATCGCCACGCAGGGCAATCAGAACAACGAGCTGGGGGTCCCCGCCACCGTTCTGCGCGCTTCCCTCGACACGCAGTTCGTCGTCGTGGAAATGGGCATGCGCGGTCTGGGCGAGCTGCGGGAGCTTTGCGCCTTCGTCAAGCCGCATTGGGCTCTGGTTACCAACGTGGGCGAAAGCCATATCGAGCTGCTTGGCAGTCGCGATGGCATTGCCCATGCGAAGTCGGAAGCGCTGTTCGCGGTGCCCGAAGGTGGCTTCGCATTCGTGAATTCCAGCGATGATTTCGCTGTTCAGCTTGCTGAGTACGGCCAGGTGGAAGCGCATGGTGCCCATCTGGTTCATTTCGATGGCTCGGGCGTGGCGCCCCAGGAACGCGATGAGGCGCTTCGTCCTTCGGTATGGGCGTCCAACATCGTCGTTCATGATGATGGCTGCGCTTCGTTCACGCTTCATACGCCCGCTGGTGATGCGCCTTGCACGCTTGGCGTTCCTGGCGTTCATAACGTTCACAATGCTTGCGCCGCCGCCGTATGTGGCATCACCGCGGGTATGCAGCCCGAACTGGTTGCACGTGTGCTGGGCGATGCCCGTGCGCAGGCTGGCAGGCAGAACGTCGTCGTTTCGCCTGCAGGCGTTACCGTAATCGACGATGCCTACAATGCGAATCCCGATTCCATGCGCGCATCGCTTACGTCGTTTGCTGCCATGCGTACCACGGGTAACCGCGTCGCCGTTCTGGGCGACATGGGCGAGCTTGGCTCGTTCGCCGAAGACGGCCATAGGCGCGTTGGAAAGCTTGCCGCCCAGGCGGGTATCACGCGCCTTATCTGCGTTGGCTCCCTTGCGCGCATCATCGCACAGTCGGCATGCGACGCGGGGCTTCCCGAATCGTCCATTTCCTGCGTCGATGACGCAGCATCCGCGCTCGCCTTGCTAGAGGGGACCCTTCATGAGGGCGATGCCGTGCTCGTGAAAGCCTCCCATTCCGTGGGGCTCGAAACCGTCGTTGAAGGACTGGTGTCCTAGTATGCTTAACATCTACGCTCCGTATCCGTCGTTTAGGCTGTTCCTCGCAACCGTGGTGGCGGCCGTGTTCGTCCTCGTGGCCATGCCCGCGTTCATCCGCCTGATGAAGCGCGATCACATCGGGCAGCAGGTGCGCGACGACGGTCCTCAGACGCACCTCATCAAGCAGGGCACTCCCACCATGGGTGGCCTTGTCATGCTTGTCGGCCTGCTCGTCGCGGTGCTGCTGTTCAACGATTTCTCTCCGGCTACGGTGCTCCTTCTTGCGGCAACGTTGCTCACTGGCATGCTGGGCCTGCTCGACGACTACTCGAAGGTCCGCTTCCAGAACACCGAGGGCGTTTCCCCCAAGGGAAAGCTCATCGCGCAGTTCCTTATCGCCATCGTGTTTGTTATCGCTGCCGTGAACTGGGCTGGCGTGGCTCCCACGGTGAGCATTCCGTTCGTCGTCGATATTGATATGGGCGTGCTCACCACGGTCATTCCCATCGCGGGCGGCATTTCCATTCCGTGGCTCTACGTGATCTTCGTCACGATTCTCATCGCTGGCATGAGCAATGCCACCAACCTCACCGACGGCCTCGATGGCCTGGCGGGTGGCACGGTCATGGTGGTTATGCTCTTCATGGCCATCATCGCGTATCGTTCCGACATGCTCGAGGCGTCCATCTTTGCCGGCGCGCTCTGCGGCGCCTGCATCGGCTTCTTGTGGTTCAATGCCTATCCGGCCGACATCTTCATGGGCGATACGGGCTCCCTGGCTCTGGGCACCGCCCTTGCTTGCCTTGCCGTGCTCACGAAGACGGAAGTGCTTTCCCTGGTCATGGGTGGTCTGTTTGTGGCCGAGGCCCTGTCCGTCATGATTCAGGTCTTCTACTACAAGCGCACGAAGAAGCGCGTCTTCCTCATGGCGCCCCTTCATCATCATTTCGAGAAGAAGGGCTGGAGCGAAGTGAAGGTGGTCATCCGCTTCTGGATCGTCTCCGGCACGCTCGCGGCCATTGGCTTCATCATCTTTTTCGCGGAATCCCTTGTGGATATGGGAGTGTAACGAATGCGTTCTGATTTCATCGACGGTTGTAAGAGCGCCCCGAACAACCTGGGGCGCGTTCTCATTTTGGGTCTGGGAAAAAGCGGCAGGGCTGCCGCTTCCTATTGCGCTCAGCTCATTGGCACGCGCGTAGAGTCGCTGCATATCGCGGGCGGTGCTTCCAACGAGGGCGCCATTGCCTTTGCCAAGACCTGCCAGGACGCGGGAGCCACGGTTGAATTCGACACCCAGGCGGTGAGCGGTTCGTTCGATCTGTGCATCGCCTCCCCGGGCATTTCCGAGTTCAGCGAGTTCTATCTGTCTGCCAAGGCAGCCTCTACTGAAATCATCAGCGAAGTCGAATTTGCCTGGCGCGAGAGCGCGGAGAATTCCGTTTGGGTTGCCATCACGGGCACCAACGGCAAAACCACCACGACGTCGCTCATCGCGCATTTGCTGCGCGAGGCGGGCATGAGGGCCAATGCCGTGGGCAATATTGGCGACACGTGCCTCGAGGCCGTGCGCCAGGGCGAAACCGACGTGTACGTTGCCGAAGTGAGTTCCTACCAGCTGGCCTCCACGGTGCATTTCGCCCCGAACGTAGCCGTTCTGCTGAACATCACGCCCGACCATGTTACCTGGCATCGCACGCATCAGAACTACGTCGATGCCAAGCTGAAGGTGCTGGCCAACCTGTCTCAGGTTCCCCATGCCACGGCCGTCATGGATGCGGTGAACGATACCGTGCGCGGCGTGGTACGCGAACTGCGTGCGAAAACGCCCGAAGAGCGCGGTTTCTCGTATGTGCCCGTGGGAACCTCGGCGGGCATTTCCGGCGACATGCGCGAGGCGTGCGGCAGCGACAATGCCGCGTTCCGCCGTTCGTCCGACGATGCTCTCGTCGTGGCGCTTGGTGGGGAGGAACATGCGCTCTGCAAGGCTTCCGACCTGCTTATTCCCGGCGAGCACAATGTGTCTAACGCCCTTGCGGCTGCATCTGCCGCGCTTGCGGCGGGCGCTTCCGCCGAAGCCGTTTCGCGTGGGCTCATGTCGTTCTCTTCGCTCGAGCATCGTCTCGAGGGCTGCGGTGACGTGCATGGCGTGCTGTGCTACAACGACTCGAAGGCAACTAACGTCGATGCGACGCTCAAGGCGCTTGCAGCATTCGACCCGCGTAAGCCCATCGTGCTTCTGGGTGGCACCGACAAGCTCACTGCGCTCGACGAGCTCGTGGCAGAATCGAACGCTCATTGCGCGTCGGTGGTTCTGTTCGGCGCTTCGCGCGACCGTTTCGAAGAAGCCTATCGCGCGGCGACCATCCCCGTTTACCTTGCCGAGCATTTGGAAGACGCACTCGACAAAGCTCTTTCCCATGCGCAGGCGGGCGATATCGTCCTGCTGTCTCCGGCGTGCGCTTCCTTTGACGAGTTTTCCGGTTTCGAAGAGCGCGGACGCGTGTTCAAGTCGCTGGTGTCCCAACGGGCCCAGGCGTAGGTAGCCGATGGCTCGCGATAGGAACAACCCTTCGACTCCTCGCGGGGCCGATCGCAAGCAGCGCTCGTCGCTGCTGTTCGGCGGCTCGCGCGATATCGTCATACCGCGCATCGCGCTCATTGCCTCCGTGGTAACGCTTACGGTATTCGGCCTAATCATGGTCTTTTCCTCGTCTACCATCGAGGCCATCAACGAGGAAGCGAGCTTTACGAGCTACCTCACCAAGCAGCTTGTCATCGTGGCGGCCAGCGTTGCGCTTTGCGCGTTCATCTCGGTTAAGATTCCGTACTTCGTCTGGCGTACGCGCGCGCTCGATGGATTCATGATCATCGCCATCGGGCTGCTTGCGCTCACGGCGTTTATCGGCACGGTTGGCCTGGGCGCGCAGCGCTGGCTTTCCATTGGCCCCTTCAGCTTCCAGCCGTCGGAGTTCGCCAAGGTTGCCTTCCTGCTTATGGCGGCGCGCTTGTACGTGCAGTACGTGGAGGGGGAAATCGACGGGCGTTCGTTCTTCGTTCGCAGCATTGCGTGCGTGGTCGTTCCTCTGGGATTTCTCTTTATCACGCAGTCCGACTTGGGTACCACCATCATCTGCCTGGTGGGTATCGTCTCGGTCTTGTGGCTGGGCGAAGTGCCCTTCAGGTTCTTCCTCGTGCTTCTTGCGATTATCGCCCTCGTAATCGTCTTCGGCGTTGCCTCGGCGGCCTATCGCTCGAGCCGATTCGCATTCCTCGACCCGTGGGCCGATCCATATGGCGCGGGCTATCAGCTCATCCGCGGGTTCTATGCGTTCGGCGAAGGCGGCCTCTTCGGCGTTGGCCTGGGCAATTCCGCGGAAAAGTACCTCTACCTTCCCGAAGCCGAAACCGACTTCATCTACGCCATCATCGGCGAGGAATTCGGGCTCGTGGGCGCGCTCGTCATCATCGCGCTGTTCGTTTGCGTTCTGTGGGCGGGTCTTCGCATTGCGCGCAACGCCCCCGACCTGTTCGGTACGATGATCGCCGGTGGTTGCACGATCATGCTCGTGTTCCAGGCTTTCCTGAACATCGGCTGCGTAATTGGCATGCTGCCCACCACGGGCAAGCCCCTTCCGTTCATTTCGTCGGGCGGTTCTTCGATGCTCGGTTCGTACTTGCTTGTAGCTGCGATTCTTTCGGTATCGTTCGCGTCGGGCAATGAGTCGGGTATCTACCAGAAGCGCCGCGAGAACCTGCGCGTCGTACGAGCCGAATCGTCGCCTTCGCCGCGTGGGGAGTCCTCTCGTTCGTCGCAGCGCACGCGCCGGTCTTCCGACCGCCCTCGTTCGAATTCCGCTCGTACGCGCAACGCGAGCTCATCGCGTTCATCTCAGCGTTCACGTAGAAGGAGATAGCTCATGAACATCGTCGTTTCCGGCGGTGGTACCGCTGGCCATATCAATCCCGCGCTCGCGCTGGCTGAAGAGCTTCAGCGCCGCGGTCATACGGTGTATTTCGCGGGCACGCCCCAGGGCGTCGAGTCGCGTTTGGTGCCCCAGGCGGGCATTCCCTTCACGGCGTTTCCCGCTGCCGGGTTCAATCGCAACCATCCCACCACCATCGTGAAGGCCCTGCGCCTCATGAACTCCTCCACGAAGAAGGCCCGTGCGTGGTTCAACGAGGTGAAACCCGATTGCGTGGTGTGCTTTGGCGGTTACGTCTGCATTCCCGTGGGGCGCGCTGCCGAGCAGCTCGGCATTCCCGTGGTGGTGCATGAGCAGAATTCCATCATGGGTCTTGCCAACAAGTACCTTGCCAAGAAGGCTGCCGCCGTCGCTCTCACGTATCGCGTGGCGGGGGAGGCCCTGAAGGATGGGTCGCGCGTCGTCGTCACGGGCAATCCCGTTCGCTCGTCGGTGTTTACCGCCACGCGCGAAGCGGGCCGTGCCTATGCTGGCGTGCCCGAAGATGCGCTGATGCTCGTGGTGTTCGGCGGCAGCCTGGGAGCGCGTCACATCAACACCGCGCTATGCCAGAATGCACGCGCCCTGCTCGAGCGCCCAAACCTCTACGTCCGTCACATCACCGGCCCGAAGGAGTTCGACACGGTGAATGCGCAGCTTGATATCCCCGAAGAGCTGAAGTCCCGCTGGACGGTCGTGGGGTACGAGGATCGCATGGGCGATGTGCTCGCCGCATGCGATTGCGTGGTTTCCCGTTCGGGCGCTACGTCGCTGGCCGAGATCTCGGCCCTGGGCATTCCCGCGTTGCTCGTGCCCTTCCCCTATGCCACGGCCGACCATCAGACTACCAATGCGCGCGCATACGTCGATGCGGGTGCCGCGTACATGATTGCCGACGATGAGGTTGAGGGCGATGAATTTGGCGCCCTTCTGGCGAAACTTGTTGATGAACCCCAGGTCAGGGTTGATATGCACGAAGCTGCCGCAGCCTTCCAGACGAACGAGGCCGCCAGCAAATTGGCAGATGTTGTGATAGGAGCTGCGCAATAGGCGCAGCGCACTAGAATAGGTGTTTCGAAAAGATCAATAGCGCGAAAGGTGCATTGAGTCGTCATGACGCAGAATACAATCGAGAGAGTTCATTTCATCGGCGTCGGTGGCGTGGGCATGAGCGGTATCGCTCGCGTGGCCCACGACCAGGGCATGGTCGTAACGGGTTCCGACTTGAAGGAAAGCCGCTACACGAAGCAGCTCGAGGAAGCGGGCATCACGGTGTTCGTGGGCCAGGCTGCCGAAAACATTCCCACCGATCCGCTGCCCGACGTCGTGGTCGTTTCCACGGCAATCATGGAGAACAATCCCGAGCTGGTCGAGGCCAAGCGCCTGGGCATTCCCGTCGTGCACCGCGCGCGCATGCTTGCCGCGCTGGGCATCGGGAAGAAGACGCTCGCCGTTGCTGGCACTCATGGCAAGACCACCACGTCTTCCATGGTCGCCTCCATTCTCGATGGCATGGGCGCCGACCCGACGTTCCTCATTGGAGGCATCGTGCGCGCCTATCAGACGAACGCCCATTCCGGTTCAGGCTCGTATTACGTGGTCGAGGCCGATGAGAGCGACAAGAGCTTCACGTACCTCGATCCGCTGGGCGTGCTCGTCACGAACGTGGAAGCCGACCATCTCGACCATTATTCCGATCTGAACGAGATTCACGCCAAGTTCGCCGAATTCATGGGCTCCGTGCCCGAAGAAGGCGTGGTTGTGGTGTGCGACGAGGAACACGAGCTCGTGGAACTCGCCCGCGGCACCGGCCGTCGCGTGATCACCTACGGTCAGACGAAGACCGCCGATGTCAAGATCATCTCGTGGTGCGCTTCGGGCGTGGGCAGCGTCTTCGTGCTGCAGATGCCCGATGGCGATACGGTTCAGGGTCGCGTCAAGCAGAACCCGGGCCGTCATAACGTGCTGAACGCCGCCGGTGCGCTGGCCCTTCTGTGGGGCGTGGGCGAAGACGTGCATGCAGCTGCCGAGGCCCTGGGCGAATTCGCTGGCGTCCGTCGTCGCTTCGACCTGGTGGGCGAGGCGAACGGCGTCACCATCGTCGATGATTACGCGCATCATCCCACGGAAATCGCGGCAACCATCTCTGCCGCGCGCAAGCTCGATTTCAATGCCGTGCACGTGCTGTTCCAGCCGCACCGCTACTCGCGTCTTCCGCTCTTCACGGAAGTGCTGCGTTCCGATTTCTCGCATGCCTTCGACCAGGCCGATTCCGTCACGTTCATGGACGTGTACGCTGCGGGCGAAGTGCCCGTCCCCGGCGTGAACGGCAAGACCTTCATGGACGTGCTCGAGGATTCGAGCGATCACCCGCCGCTGACGTACATTCACCATCGCCTCGACGTCGTTCCCTCGCTCGTCGAGCGCGTGAAGCCAGGCGACCTGGTTATCACGATGGGTGCGGGCGACGTTACGGCCATGGGCCCCAGCCTCCTTTCCGCACTGCAAGACGAAGCGAACGCGTAATTTCATGACGCCATCGCAGATGGGCGCATTGCGCCAGCTTAGCTTGTCGCCTAAGAGCGAACTGCGTTTCGGGGAACGTCTCGCGCGCCGTACGACGCTGCGCGTGGGCGGCCCCGCTGAATGCTGGGCTCAAATCGGCACGTTCGGCGACTTGAAGCGCCTTCTTTCCCTCTGCGTCGAGCAGGGCATTCCCTGGATGACGATGGGCGGGGGCAGCAATCTGCTCGTTTCCGACGATGGCTTTTCGGGCGTCGTCGTGCATCTGTGCGGCGAATTCCGCACGTGGAACTACGACGAGGACTCCCGCCATTTCACCTCGGGTGCCGCCGTGTCCCTTTCTCGCATCGTGCAGGAGGCGTTCCGCCGCGGCCTTTCGGGCATGGAATTCGCCGTGGGTACGCCGGGTACCGTGGGTGGCGCCATTCGCATGAACGCCGGCACGAGCGAGCGCGGCATCAGCGCCTGCGTCGTTTCGGTGACCACGTACGATCCCGAAGTGGGCCTGAAGCGCTATGCTGCGGGCGATGTGACGTGGGGCTACCGTAGCACGTCGTTTTCCGCACGCGAGGTCATTCTCGAATGCGTTCTGTCCGTGAAGCCCGGGCAGGAAGCGTTCATCCGTGCGAAAATGGAAGGGTCGCTCGCGCGTCGAAAGCGTACGCAGCCGCTCGATTTCCCGTCGTGCGGAAGCGTGTTCCGCAATCCTTGCGGCCAGCATGCCGGCGCCCTCATCGAGGGGTG
The DNA here is from genome assembly GCF_056180635.1 of Denitrobacterium sp. Taxonomy (NCBI): domain Bacteria; kingdom Bacillati; phylum Actinomycetota; class Coriobacteriia; order Eggerthellales; family Eggerthellaceae; genus Denitrobacterium; species Denitrobacterium sp. Next base: position 15,440 of record NZ_JAZZJS010000037.1, read on the forward strand.
TGGCCTGTCGGGCACGCGTATCGGCGGTGCGCAGATTTCGGGTAAGCACGCGAACTTCATCGTGAATACCGGTGAGGCTTCTGCCCGTGACGTAATTGAACTTATCCAGTTGGCCCAGCATAAGGTGAAGCAGGAACATGGCATCGAACTCATACCGGAGGTACGGTTCCTCGGATTCGGGAACGCGTAGGCGTTCGTCGGCATCGGGTTCCCGTCCATCCTCGCGTTCCTCTTCTGGGCGAACGCGCGCTTCGCAGCGCAGTGCGGGTTCGCGTGCCGCATATCGCCCTTCGAACATACCGCGCTCCTCGCAGCGCCGTCCATCCCAGCGCGTTTCCTCGGTGTCCATCGGGGAATTGAACCGCGCGTCTTCGCGTGGCCGTGGTGCCCGTTCTTCCGCTGTGTCTTCGGCTGGCTTCAAGCGCATTGTCATCGCTATCGTGCTGCTGGTGGTGCTGGCCATTGCGGGCACGGTCGTATATTGGTCGAGCCTGTTCACGATTCAGCAGGTAACCGTTACGGGGTGCACGCATCTCACCTCGCAGGAAATGACCGAGCTCGCGCAGGTTCCCGCGAACACCACGCTCCTTCGCGTGGATGCCGGGGCTATCGAATCGCGCCTCGAGCAGGATGCGTGGGTTGAAAATGCCAGCGTGAACCGCGTCTTTCCCGACACCCTCGAGCTTGCCATTACCGAACGTACCATCGCCGCCGTGGTAACGGTTACGTCCGTTTCCGACCAGCAGTCCGAGAACTGGGCCATCGCTTCCGATGGCACGTGGCTCATGGAAATCCCCGAGAAGGGGAGTGCCGAAGCTGCTTCCATCAGCCAGCAGATCTTTGAAGACGCAGAGAACGTGCTGCATATCACCGATGTGCCCTACGGCGTGAATCCGCAGGTGGGCTCGGTATGCACCGACGAAAGCGTGCTGAACGCCCTTACCATCGTGTCGTCGCTCACCACCGAGCTTTCCGATTCGGTTACCACCGTGTCGGCCACCGATTCGGCGAATACCGTGCTCACGCTCAGCAATGGCGTGCAGATCGCATTTGGCGAGGCCGAGAACATTCGCGACAAGGAGCGCGTCTGCCTTGAGCTCATGGAGCAGCACCCCGATTCCATTTCCTACATCAACGTACGCGTCGTGAGCAGCCCCACGTATCGGGCGCTCTCCTCGTAGCCATGCGCTGCGCCCACGGCATATTTTGAGCATGCTGGTGGGGGAATAAACGGCATATAGGGGGTCCTCTTTCTCCATAATTGTGTAAGAGGAGCGCAATTAATAGCGTGAGCAGCGCCTAAGCATTTGCAAACGTCATTCCATCGTGTACAATTCCCCTAGTGTGCATGTTTTTGCGTGCATATGCACCCAAGGATTACAAAACGCAGCAGAGCAAACGCAGCACTGTGGAGGACAATATGCCGAATATCAAAGGACCTGACAACCTGGCGGTCATCAAAGTCGTCGGTGTCGGCGGTGGCGGCACGAACGCCGTGAACCGTATGGTGGAAGCCGGAATCAAGGGTGTTGAATTCATCGCAATCAATACCGACCATCAGGCGCTCCTCATGTCGGATGCCGATAAGACGATTCACATCGGCGAAGAACTCACTCGCGGTCTTGGCGCTGGTGCCAACCCCGAAGTTGGCGCTCAGGCTGCCGAGGAAAGCCGCACGGAAATCCGCGACGCGCTCGCCGAAGCCGACATGGTATTCGTTACCGCTGGCGAAGGTGGCGGCACGGGCACGGGAGCCGCTCCCGTCGTTGCCGAAATCGCGCGCGAGGAAATCGGCGCCCTCACGGTGGGCATCGTAACGAAGCCCTTCAGCTTCGAAGGCCGTCTGCGTCGTAACCAGGCTGAACAGGGCATCGACCTCCTTTCCCAGAAGGTCGACACGCTCATCGTCATCCCCAACGACCGCCTTCTCGAAGTGGTCGACAAGAAGACCAGCATGCTCGAGGCATTCCGCATCGCCGACGACACGCTGCGTCAGGGCATCCAGGGCGTAACCGACCTCATCACCATCCCCGGCCTCATCAACCTCGACTTCGCGGATATCCGCACGGTCATGAAGGATGCTGGCACGGCCATGATGGGCATCGGCATCTGCTCCGGCGAAAACCGCGCGCTCGATGCCGCCCAGCAGGCAACCAACTCCAAGCTTCTCGAAGCTGGCATCGCCGGTGCTTCCCGCGTTCTGTTCTCCATCGCGGGCGGTCCCGACCTCACGCTTTCCGAAGTCGACGAAGCTGCTCGCGTCGTCGAGGGCTGCGCCGATGAAAGCGCCAACATCATCTACGGTCAGATCGTCGACGAGTCCCTGGAAGACCAGGTTCGCATCACGGTCATCGCCACGGGCTTTAAGATGGAAGCCGCTCAGGCTGCCATGAACTATCAGCGCGATCTGTTCGCCAGCACCGCCAACGCGGTTGCCGAGGCAACGCCTACCCAGCCGGCGTATTCTTCGCCTTCTGGCAACGGCAACGGTCGTTTCTCCGACGAGGATTACATCCCCGATTTTCTGAAACGTCAGCGCTAACGAAAAAGAGGCAATCATGAAAACGGCCCAAGGACTTCCGCTTCCAAGCTTGTCCCGGGGCCGTTTTCTGCGTTCCGATGCAACTCCTTCGGAAGAGCCCATCTACGCCTACACCGATGAGGCGCTCTTCGAGGCTACCGGCGTGCGTGTGGCATTCACCGAGCGTGCGGGCGGGTTCAGCGTAACCCCGTTCGATTCCCTTAACCTGGGCGAATACGTCGACGACGATGCCGCCGTGGTGCAGGGTAACCGCACGAAGCTCCTTGCGTCGCTTGGCTTTCCCGATGCGCAGCTCGTATCGCCGCGCCAGGTGCATGGC
>NZ_JAZZJS010000038.1:0-17368 GCF_056180635.1 Denitrobacterium sp.
GCCGCTGCACGCGTTCGACTTCGATAAGGTTGCCGCAGATGGCAAGGCCCATATCGTCGTGCGTGCCGCGCAGGACGGCGAGAAGCTCACCACGCTCGATGGCGAAGAGCGCGAGCTCACGCAGGATATGACGGTCATCGCCACGCCCGAACGCGCCATCGCGCTTGCCGGCGTCATGGGCGGCCTGGAAACCGAAGTGTCCGATGAAACCACCACGGTGCTTCTGGAAGCCGCCACGTTCAGCCCGGCGCACACGAGCCGCACGAGCCGCAACCTGGGTCTTATCAGCGAGTCGAGCATGCGCTACGAGCGTCGCGTCGACGATACCACCATCGCTCGCAATGCCGATTTCGCCGCTGCGCTCATTGCCGAAGTATGCGGTGGCGAGGTGTCGGAGGGCCTGGTCGATCAGTGGCTCGAGCAGACGGAAGCGAAGACGCTCACGTATCGTCATGCGCGTTGCCGTCAGATGATGGGCGCGGAAATCCCCGCCGAAGAGGCCGTCGACATCCTCGAGCGCCTTGGTTGCGACGTTACGCTGGAAGAGGGCGAGACGTACGCGGTTGCCGTGCCTTCGTTCCGCCCCGACCTCGAGCGCGAGATCGACCTGTACGAAGAGGTCCTTCGCCTGTACGGCATGGAAAAGGTCCCCGGCACGCTTCCCGGCGGACGCGGCCGCATTGGCAAGCGTACGTGGGAAGAGCAGGTTACGGCCAAGCTGCACCTCACCATGCGCGCAAGTGGCGTGAACGAGACCCAGACGTATGCGTTTGCGAACCCGCAGGACATGGAGCGCCTGCGCATGGTTCCCGCCGAGGGCGAGGAAGCCGTCGAGCTCATCAATCCCATCAACGCCGACCAGTCGGTGATGCGCCAGAGCCTCATTCCGGGTCTTCTGCGCAGCGTTGCGTACAACCAGAACCACGGCGTGGCCAACATTCAGCTGTACGAGGTGGGCAACGTGTTCGCGGCCCGCGAGGGTCACAAGCTGCCCCGTCAGCGCGCCAAGATCGCCTGCGTGCTCGCGGGTGCTATGACGGCTGATGGCTGGAACGTCGAATCGCGTCCCTTCGACTTCTTCGATGGCAAGGGCATTCTCGAGAACATCATCCGCGAGCTCGCCCTTCCCAAGGCCCGCTTCAAGGTGCTTGACGCGGACGAGGCTCCGTTCCTGCAGCCTGGACGCGCCGCCTCCCTGCAGGCCGCCGGCGCGCAGGTTGGCTGGATTGGCGAGATTCACCCCTTGGCCGCCGACGCATTCGAGGCTAACGCCCCGGTCGTTGCGTTCGAGCTCGATCTCGAGACGCTCGTTAAGGTTTCCCGCTTCGAGCGCGAAACCGAAGCCGTTCCCGAGTTCCCGCCCGCTTCTATCGACGTGGCGTTCGTCGTCGACGAAGCCGTTACGTGCGAGAAGCTCATGCAGTGCATGACTAGCGCGGGAGGCAAGCTGCTGGGCAGCGCCCACCTGTTCGATGTGTACCGCGACGAGGAGCGCCTGGGTGCCGGCAAGAAGTCCATGGCATTCGCCCTCGAGTATCGTGCTGCCGACCACACGCTGTCTGGCGAGGAAATCGAGAAGGCGCATAACCGTCTCGTGAAGAAGGTTTGCGCTGCCACGGGGGCCGAGGTTCGCAGCTAGACTCCTGTCTCTCAGTTCGCTGAATAGCAAAGGAGGCGCCAAAGTGGCGCCTCCTTATTCTTTGCCCAAGGGCGATGCGAATGCCTCGCATATGCGTTAGTCGCAGACCTCCACGAGGGTGATCTCGAAGTTCAGAGCCTGGCCTGCGAGTTCGTGGTTCATGTCAAACGTCACGATGCCGTCTTCCATGGAAACGACCTTCACGGGGAAGGGCTGGCCACCAGGGCCCTGCATGTAGACGGTCTGGCCAACGGGAAGCTGGTCGGCGTTGGGAATCTGCTCGGCGGGAACCTTCTGGACCAGCTGCTCGTCGCGTTCGCCGTAGGCCTGGTCGGCGGGAATGTGGACGGTCTTGGTCTCGCCCTCTTCCATGTCCTTCACGGCGGCGTCGAAGCCGGGGATCATCTGGCCGGCCATGCACGTGAACTCGATGGGTTCACCGCGCTTTACGCTCGAGTCGAATTCGGTTCCATCGTCGAGCGTGCCGACGTAGTGCGCCTTGACGCGCTTGCCCTCGTTGCTCATGGGGCATCCTTTCTGTTTGGGGTGCGGGTTGCTTTCCCGCATGGGGGTTCAGTCTAGCGTACTTTTCGCTTCATAGGTAGCCACGCATCGCTTTGCGCATACTCGGTGAATACTCCTCGCTAAGGAAAAGTACTCCTCGAGTTTGTGATATATTCCCTTGCACTGCATAAAATCGTGCAAATATATAATAATCTTGCATAATGAAGGAGGTACGAGCATGGTTTTAAAGGCTGGCGTCGTTGGCGCGGCAGGCTACGCGGGGGTCGAGCTCGTGCGACGACTTATCGAGCATCCTTCATTTCAGCTGAGCATTATAACGAGTGATTCCGATGCGGGGCAGCCTCTTGCAAGCGTGTACCCGGCTTTTACGGGAATAACCGACATCGCCTTTTCCCGGCACGACGATCCCGGTCTCTTCGAGCTCGACGTTGTTTTCCTCGCCGTTCCCCATACGGCCTCGCTGGCGGTAACGCCCCAGCTCATCGCGGCAGGCGTAACGGTAATCGACCTTTCGGCCGACTATCGCCTGAAAGACGCGGCGGAATACCAGCGCTGGTATGGCGTTGAGCATACGTCGCCCCAGCTCCTCGCGCAGGCGGCGTTCGGTCTTCCCGAGCTTGCCCCGGCCGAGCTTCAGCATGTCGCACATCGCCGCGAGCAGGGCGGAGCGGTGCTGGTTGCGTGCGCTGGCTGCTATCCCACGGCAAGCTCTCTTGCAGCATATCCCGCCGTGCAAGCGGGCCTCGCTGCGGGCGTCATCAACGTGCATGCCGTGTCGGGCGTAACGGGGGCGGGGAAGAAGCCTTCTGGCCGTACCCACTTCTGCCACGCGAACGAAGGCGCGGAAGCCTATGGCGTGGGCACGCATCGTCACACGCCCGAAATCGAGCAGATTCTTTCGGCCCCGGGCCGCGTTATGTTCGTACCCCACCTCGTGCCCATGAATCGCGGCATTCTTTCCACCGTCAGCATGCAGGTCGATGCGTCCGTGGGCGAATACACGCTTCAGCAGGCCCACGAGCTCTACGCGTCGTTCTATGCGGAAAGTCGCTTCGTGCGCGTTCTGCCTCTGGGTGCCCAGCCCCATACCAGTAGCGTCGTGGGCACCAACAACGCCCAAATTGGCGTGGGCTATCGCGCCGAAACGCGTTCTCTTGTCGTTACCTGCGCCATCGACAATCTGGGCAAGGGCGCTGCCGACCAGGCAATCCAGTGTGCAAACATCGTATTCGGGCTTCCGGAAGACGAAGGCCTTTCCGCGATGGCCCTTCCCGTATAAGGAGCATGTCATGAGCGAAATCGAATTAACTTCCATCGAAGGCGGTGGCGTGGTTAGCGCTGCTGGCTTCCGCGCGGCGGGCATGCATGCTGGCTTCAGGAAGAACCCCCAGCGCTTCGATACGGCGCTGCTCGAATCTACGGAGCTTTGCGTGGTGGCGGGCACGTTCACGCAGAACGTCTTCTGTTCGGCGCCCGTTCAGGTGTGCAAGGCGCGCCTGGGGAATCGCGGGTACGGCATGGCGCGCGCCGTTGTCATCAACTCCGGCATCGCCAATGCGGCCACGGGCCCCGAGGGAATACGCCGCGCGCGCAAGTCGGCGCGCATCGTTGCGAATGCCGTGGGCTGCTCGGAAGACGACGTGCTCGTCGCGTCCACGGGCGTCATCGGCGTGCAGCTTCCCATCGAGCCGTATAAGAACCATGCAGCTCATCTGCATGAAATCGCCTCGTCATCCGCACAGGCGGGCCACGATGCGGCGCTTGCCATCATGACCACCGACACGCATCCGAAGGAATACGCGGTCAGCTACGTAAGCGCTGCTCCCGAACTGCAGGGGGCGGTTATCACGGTTGGCGGCATGGCGAAGGGCTCGGGCATGATCATGCCCAACATGGCCACCATGATTTCCTGCATTACCACCGATGCCCCCCTTTCCGGCCCGGTCGCTCACGAGGTTTTGCTCGATGTGGTGAACCATACGTTCAATAAGGTCACGGTCGATTCCGATACGTCCACCAACGATACCTGCCTGCTGTTCGCAAGCGGGAAGGCGGCGCCGTCCTCCATGGGCGCTTTCGCTCTTGGCTCGCAGGCGCTCGAGGAATTTCGCGCCGCGCTCCTGGCCGTATGCACGTCGCTTGCGCGTGATATGGCACGCGATGGCGAGGGCGCGTCCAAGCTGGTCACGGTTAATGTTTCGGGTGCGGCAAGCGATGCCGACGCCGATGAGGTAGCCCGGTCCATCGCGAATTCGCCGCTCGTGAAGACGGCGATTTACGGCCACGATGCCAATTGGGGTCGCATCGCGGCAGCTGCGGGGAAGACCAACGCCGTCTTTCGCCAAGAGCAAGTCGACATCTCGATTATGGGCATTCCCGTGTGCCAGGCGGGGCTTCCGCTGAAGTTCAGCGAAGAGGAGGCTCTCGAGCGCTTCGCCGACCCCGAAATCGTCATCGACGTCAATCTGGGCGCGGGCGACGCATCCACTACCGTTTGGACCTGCGATTTCACGCATGAATACATCACGATAAACGGAGATTACCGCTCATGAAGTTCTCGAAAGACACCCAGCTGCGTGCCAATCTGCATGCCGATGCGGAAACGCTTGCCGAGGCGCTTCCCTGGATCAAGGAAGCCACGGGCAAAACCGTGGTCATCAAGTACGGCGGTAGCGCCATGGAAAACCCCGAGCTGCGCGCCAAGGTCATGAGCGATATCGTCCTTTTGAAGATCATCGGCCTCAATCCCGTGCTCGTGCACGGCGGCGGCAAGGCCATCAACAAGGCATTCGAGCAGTATTCCATCCCCGTGGAGTTCAAGGACGGGATGCGCGTAACCACGTCCGAGGCCATGGACGTGGTTCGCATGGTGCTCGTGGGCGAAGTGAACCAGAACCTCGTGCGCGACCTGAACGAGCATGGCAACCTGGCCGTGGGCGTTTCCGGCAGCGACGGTGGCACCATCATGGCCGAGCAGCTGGCGCCCGAATACGGTAGGGTGGGGAAGATTACCCAGGTGAACGTCGAATACTTGAACGCGCTCATCGAGAAGGAATACATTCCCGTCGTGGCGGGCGTCGCGCAGGGCATCGACGGCGGTTACTACAACATAAACGCCGATGTGGCGGCGGGTGCCATCGCGGGCGCCATTGGGGCGCACAAGCTCATCGCCCTCACCGACGTCGACGGCGTGTACTACGATTATCCGAATCGCGATTCCCTCATTTCGAACATGACGCGCGACGAGGCGTATCGCATGGCCCAGAGCGATTCCATCGATACGGGCATGATTCCGAAATTGAACAGCTGCATCAATGCGCTCGACGCAGGCGTGATGCGCGCGCACGTCATCAATGGCAAGACGCCCCATGCCCTCCTGCTCGAATTGCTCACCAACACGGGCGTTGGCACGGTCATTCACGGAACAGAGGAAAGCTACGAACGGGAAATGCACCCGCTGGGAACGTTCGCTTCCAAGCTTTCCGTCAATCAATAGCCAAGAACCAAGGAGTATCCCATGTCTCTTGAAGAGCAGAAGCAGCTCGAATCCGAATACGTGATGCAGACGTTCGCGCGCAAGCCCGTCTGCCTGGTGTCGGGCGAGGGCATGCGCGTAACCGACGACGCGGGTAACGATTACCTCGACTTCATCGCCGGCATCGGCGTGTGCAGCCTGGGGCATTGTCATCCCGCCATCGTGCAGGCCGTTCAGCAGCAGGCGTCCACGCTCATGCACGTGAGCAACTACTACTACATCGAGAAGCGAGGTCAGGTTGCCAAGCTCCTTTCCGATGCCTTGAATTACCAGCCTGGCGCCCAGGCCGCTGCGGGCGAGCAGTGGAAGACGTTCTTCGCGAATTCCGGCGCCGAGGCGAACGAGTGCATGATGAAGCTCGCGCGTCTGTATGCGCGCGTGAAGGGCAACGGCGGCATCACCATCGTCACGCTCGACGGCAGCTTCCATGGGCGCACGATGGAAACGCTCGCCGCTACTGCGCAGCCCGCGAAACAGGAAAGCTTCCAGCCTCTGCCGGGCGGCTTCGAGCACGTGAAGCCGAACGATGCCGATGCCCTGCGCGCTCTGTTCGGCCGTCTGGGCTCCGAAATATGCGCGTTCATGTTCGAGCCCATTCAGGGCGAGGGTGGCGTCCACCCGTGCAGCGCCGAGTATCTGGCGCTCGCGCAGGAGCTCTGTCGCGAAGTGGGCGCGCTCATGATTGCCGATGAGGTGCAGACGGGCGTATATCGCACGGGCACGCCGTTCGCGTTCCAGCAGCTTGGCGTTCAGCCCGATATCGTTTCCATCGCGAAGGGCGTTGCCGGCGGCTTCCCCATGGGCGCCTGCGCCGCACGCGCTTCCATTGCCGAGGCGTTTGCTCCGGGCGATCACGGCTCCACGTTCGGCGGAAGCAACCTCGCCATGGCCGCCGCCCATGCAACGCTCAGCGAACTTGCCGCGGGCTCCTTCACCGAAAGCGTTCCCGCCGTGGGCGCGTATCTTCGTCAGAAGCTTGCCGAACTTCCCCAGGTCACGGAAGTGCGCGGTCTGGGCCTCATGGTCGCCTGCGACCTCGCCGAGCCGCTTGCCGCCCCTGCGGTGGTGTCGAAGGGGCTGGACGAGGGCCTTCTCCTCAACGCCACGGGCCCTCACACTCTCCGTTTTCTGCCTCCTTTGGTATGTTCGAAGCAGGATATCGACACGCTTGTGGAAAAACTGGGCGTGATTATGCAGATTTGTGGCTAGGCTGTGGCTTGCCCCACTTTTTTCTGCTAAAGTACCTCCATGTTGCGTTTGAACACGCATTTTGCTGCATATGCAAACGCAACATGCTTGGTATTTTTGGATAATAGTAACTGTTATTTCATTTAGGTGAATTAGGAAGTCATGAAGAAGCGCACTCAAAGGCACGAAGTTATTCGCGAAATCGTTCGCGATAATAACATTCGTACTCAGCGCGACTTGGCTGAGAAGCTCCAGGAAGCTGGTCATGACTGCACGCAGGCTACGATCTCGCGCGACATCACCGATATGGAACTCCTTAAATCCAAGGAAGGCTTCTACGTTCTCCCCGAAGATATGCGTCTCCAGCATATGGTTGTTGAACTCGTAGAAGAAGTCTATACGGCTGGCTATCTTGTCATCGTGCGCACGTTCCCTGGTGGCGCCGCAGGCGTCGCTGGCGCCATCGACAACGCTGGTCTCACTGGTTCGCTCGGCACGGTTGCGGGCGACAACACCATCATGATCGCGGCTCGTACGCCTGAAGATGCTCTGAACATCAAGGCCGAGCTCGACGGCCTCCGACGACGTTAGTCGTCTACTTCTGTTTGGGCAGAAAGCCCGCCTCCATCCCTGTATAGCCATAGGCATATCGCTGCCTTCTATGCACTTTCGCTACCCGTATACCCAGGTAACGACCAATCTGTATTCAAAAATCTGCATATAGCAGCGATAGCTGCGGAAGGATCTGTATCATGACCAAGGAAAAGGTAATCCTCGCGTACTCTGGCGGCCTCGACACCTCTTGCTGCATCAAGTGGCTTCAGGTTGCCATGAACCTTGACGTCATCGCCGTTGTCGGCGAGGTCGGCCAGGAGCATGACGGCCTGGAGAAGGTGAAGGCCAAGGCCCTTCGCATGGGCGCCATCGACTGCATCGTCGCCGACATGCGGGACGACTTCGCCGATAACTTCCTCACGAAGGCCCTGGCCGCGAATGCCATGTACGAGAACAAGTATCCGCTCGTATCGGCCCTGTCCAGGCCCGCAATTGCGAAGTATCTGGTAGAAGCCGCCCACACCTACGGTGCGAAGTACGTGGCCCATGGCTGCACCGGCAAGGGCAACGACCAGGTGCGCTTCGAGAACAGCATCGCCATGCTCGACCCCACGCTCACCATCCTCGCCCCGGTAAGGGATTGGGAATTCAACACGAGGCCCCAGGAAATGGAATGGGCTGCCGCGCACGGCGTGGAAGTTCCCACTACCAAGGCGTCCCCGTATTCCATCGACGATAACCTGTTCGGTCGCGCCATCGAGTGCGGCATCCTCGAGGATCCCTGGGAGGAGCCCCCTGCCGACATCTACACCATGACGGTCGACCCGCAGCAGGCCCCCGATGCTCCCGAGTACGTTGAAATCGACTTCGAGCAGGGCGTTCCCGTGGCTATCGACGGCAAGGCCATGTCCATGAAGGACATCATCATCGAGATGAACGAAATCGCTGGCCGGAATGGCTACGGCCGCATCGACATGGTTGAAAACAGGCTCGTGGGCCTGAAGAGCAGGGAAGTGTATGAGTGCCCCGCGGCACTGGCTCTTATCCTCGCGCACAAGGGCCTCGAGGACCTCTGCCTCGAACGCGAAGTGCTCCATGCCAAGCTCGACCTCGAGCAGAAGTGGGCTGTCGCGGTGTACTACGGCGAATGGTTCGGCCCCTTGAAGCAGGCCATCGACGCATTCATGGCGAACACCCAGCAGTGCGTCACCGGTACCGTGAAGCTGAAGTTCTACAAGGGCAACTGCACGGTTGTCGGCCGCAAGAGCGATTTCTCGCTGTACAACCCCTCGCTCGCAACGTATTCCGAAGGTGATACGTTCAACCACAAGGCGGCTGCTGGCTTTATCGAGATCAATGGTCTCTCTGCCAGGAACTGGGCTGCCAATAGGGCTAAAATGGGCGCGCTGCACGATGCCACGAGCGTATGCCAGCCCCATATCATCGACGAGGATTAAACGACTATTCGGCCTTGCGAATGCGATGTGGCTTCATGCGGCCGCAGTCGCATCGCGCGGCGGTTCGCAAACTCACCGCCGCCCCGTAGGCGTATAGATACGAGAAAAGGTAGTTACATGGCACTTTGGTCAGGCAGATTCGAAGAGGGCGTAGACGATTTCCCGCAGCGCTTCGGCGCGTCGCTTCCCGTCGACAAGCGCATGTACGCGCAGGACATTGCGGGTAGCCGCGCTCACGCGAAGATGCTCGCGGCAACGGGCGTCATCAGCGAGCAGGACGCTCAGGAAATCGATGCTGGTTTGGCGGGCATCCTCGCTGATATCGAGGCGGGCAATTTCGTCTTCGACATCAACGACGAGGACATTCATATGGCAATCGAAGGCGAGCTCACGCGTCGCATCGGCAGCGCTGGCGCCCGTCTGCACACGGGCCGCAGCCGCAACGACCAGACCATCACCGACGCGCGTCTTCTGGCCAAGGAATTCTGCATCGAGCTCATGAAGGGCAACCTGGCGCTTCGCAAGGCGCTGGTCGCTCAGGCGAAGGCGCATTCCGATGTGGTCATGCCTGGTTACACTCATATGCAGCATGCTCAGCCCGTGCTCTTCGCGCACCATATGCTTGCGTATTACTGGATGTTCCAGCGCGACTTCGGACGCATCGCCGCGGCTCTGGAGGCGGCGGATGTCAATCCGCTCGGCTCGGCCGCCCTGGCGGGAACCACCTATCCGCTCGATCGTCGCATGACGGCGAAGGAGCTTGGGTTCTCCCAGGTCACGCCCAACTCGCTTGACGCGGTTTCCAATCGCGACTTTCTGCTCGACCTGCAGTACGCGTGCAGCGTGACGATGATTCACCTCTCGCGTCTGGCCGAGGAAATCATCCTGTGGTCCACCCAGGAATTTGGCTTCATCACGCTCTCCGATTCCTATTCCACGGGTTCGTCGATCATGCCGCAGAAGAAGAACCCCGATTTCGCGGAGCTCATTCGCGGCAAGTCGGGCCGCGTCATCGGCGATCTCATGTCGCTGCTCGTGGTCATGAAGGGCCTTCCCCTCGCGTATAACAAGGATATGCAGGAAGACAAGGAGGGTGCGATCGACGCGTTCGATACCGTGTGCGACTCCATGCGCTGCATGTCTGGCATGATCGAAACGATGCAAATCCATCCCGATGCGATGATGGCCTCTGCGCGTAAGGGGCATATGGCGGCCACCGACGTGGCCGACTACCTTGCGAAGAAGGGCTTGCCGTTCCGCGAGGCTCATGCCGTCGTTGGCCACCTGGTGCTTCTATGCGAGAAGCGCGGGTGCCAGCTCGACGACCTTTCGCTCGAAGACTTCAAGGCGGAAAGCCCGCTGTTCGAGGCCGATATCACCGAACAGCTCGACCTTCCCAGCATCGTGAACGCCCGCACCACCGAGGGCGGAACATCTGCCGAGGCCATTGCGGTGCAGATGGTGGCCGTCGACCAGACGATGCGCGAAGACGAGGCGCGCATCCAGTAATCTCATACGTCGTGAATGGGGCGCTCTGCGGTTTCTTCGCGGGGCGCCCATCGTGTTTCTCTTGACGTAAACTTGTGTACTTTCACGTGCTCCTAAACGCAGATGGTAGAATAGCGCCAGCTTACCAGGAGGATACATGGGCTCACGTGCAATGAAAAAACGCCTCGGTACGAGGAACAAACGTAGGTACACGCCGCTTCTGTTCGTTCTCTGTGCGCTCTTCGCGCTTGTCGTGCTTGGCGGCATCGGCGTCTATTCCGCAGCCGAATCGTGGCTGGAAGATCTTCCGGATTACTCCGACTCTTCTGCATACAACTACTCCCAGAAAACGCGTGTGTACGCGTCTGATGGAACCACGCTCCTCGCGGAGTTCTACGTGGAAAACAGGGAGCCTCTCAGCAGCTTGAACGACATTAGCGAGTTCGTGCGCAACGGCACGGTTGCCACCGAGGACGTTCGCTTCTACGAGCATAGCGGCATCGACTTGATGGGCATCGGTCGTGCATTCGCGAACAACCTGTTCGGCGGCTCCACCGAAGGCGCCTCCACGCTCACGCAGCAGTTCGTGCGCAATACCGTTCTGGCCGACGAGGCAAGCGAGCAGACCATCAAGCGTAAGGTTCGCGAGGCATATATCGCGCTGAAGCTCGAAGAGATGTACTCGAAGGACGATATCCTTCTCATGTACCTGAACACCGTTAACTACGGTTCGGGCGCGTACGGCATCGAAGCCGCTGCGAAGAAGTACTTCTCGGTGAGCGCCAACGAGCTCACGCTCGCGCAGGCGGCGCTGCTGGTGGGCATCCCCCAGTCGCCTACGTACAACAACCCCATCAATTACCCCGATAACGCCCTGTCGCGACGCAACACGGTTCTGAACCGCATGCTCACGAATGGCTACATCACGCAGGCCCAATACGACGAAGCAGTGAACGAGCCGCTGGGCTTGAACGTATCGGAAACGGAATCCGACGACGGCATTTACGCATACCCGTATTTTACGAGCTACGTGCGTCAGACGCTGCTCGAGGATTACTCCGAGGCCGAGGTGTTCAAGGGCGGTCTTACCGTCTACACCACGCTCGACGTGACGGCGCAGGAAGCTGCTGAAGAGGCGTGCGCCCAGAAGGAAGCGGCAGTCGACGACGACCTCGAGGTCGCGCTCGTGGCGGTCGATCCCGATACGGGCTTCATCAAGGCACTCGTTGGTGGCAAAGACTACAACCAGAACGAGTACAACCTGGCTACGCAGAGTACGCGCCAGCCTGGTTCCGCCTTCAAGACGTTCACGCTGGCGGCAGCTATCGAAAACGGCATCGACCCCAGTACGTACGTGAATTGCTCGTCGCCTATCACGCTCGACAAGTGGACGGTTGAAAACTACGATGGCGCATCGTACGGCACGCGTACGATCGAAAGCGCCTTCGCCATTTCCTCGAACACGGGCTTCGCGCGTCTTTGCGTCATGCTCGGCCCCGAAAAGGTTGCGGAAATGGCCACGCGTCTGGGCATCGAAACCGACCTCGAGAACGTGCCTTCCATTACTCTTGGCTCGCAGGGCGTAACCGTACGCGAAATGGCCGGCGCCTACGCCACCATCGCATCGGGCGGCATCCAGCGCGACGCGGTGGCAATCGAGAAGATCACCGACGCCGATGGCGATGTCATCTTCCAGGCCGACACCACGGGCAAGCGCGTCATTTCCGAAGAGGTCGCGCATGCCACCGAAAAGGTCATGGAAGGCGTTGTCACGAACGGCACGGGTACCGCGGCGGCCCTTTCCTCCGGCCAGACGGTCGCAGGCAAGACGGGTACCAGCCAGAATTGGCGCGATAGTTGGTTCTGCGGCATCACGCCCCAGTACTCCGTGGCCATCTGGCTTGGCGCGCGCGAAGAACGCCAGATGAGCTCTTCGTACAGCGCTACGAGCGTGTTCAGCGCGTTCTTGAACCAGCTCATTTCGAAGAACGATGTCGAGAAGTTCACCATGAACAGCGCGAGCAACCCGAAGTACCGCACGCTCACGTCCGATGAGAAGGAGGCGCTGGGGGCTTCCTCGGCTTCCAACTCGGACGACGACGAGAACAAGCCGTCGAACAATTCGTCGACCTCGTCTTCCACGACGACCGAGTCCACTACTGGCTCGACGAACTCCTCCCGTTCGAATTCCTCGAGTTCCAGCAGCTCATCAACGAGTAATAGTTCGTCAACATCGACGAATTCCTCAACGGGCACTACGGGTGATAGTTCACAATCGGGAACTGGTAACTCATCGAGCTCAGAAGGCTCATCCGATTAATGCGCAATGTAAGGACAGACATGAACCGTGTATCTAGCACTATTCGCGTGGCGGCCGTTGCCTGCGCCGTCGCATTCTCCTTGGCGGTAACCGGCTGCGTCTCGCAGCCCGCCTCCTCCGCTCCTAGCGAGGCCGAGCAGAATCGCCAGTACATGGCCACGCTCAACCAGCAGGTAACCGAAATTCAGGAAGACCTGGTCGCATTCCAGGATGCGGTGGCCAAGCAAGACGCCGTCACCATGAAGGCCCAGCTTTCCTCTGTCGACAAGCTCATCGATAGCGTGAAGAACACCGATTGCTCTTCCAGGCTGCAGCCCGCGAAAGACGAATACGTCGACGCGCTCTGCTCCCTCGATAGCGCACTCGAATCGTACGTCTCGCTCTATACCGATGTCGCGGCTGGCACCGTCGATTCCGCAACGTACGAGGAGCGTCTTTCCAGCGTTCAGACCGAATACAACGATGCCATGGACAAGCTGAAAGCCGCCGATGAAAAGATAGTCTCAATCAGCAATGGGGATGATTCCGAATCCAATGAATAACAAGCTCGAGCTTCTCGCTCCTGCAGGTAACATGGTCTGCCTCCACGCGGCTATCCGCGCGGGGGCAGATGCCGTCTATCTGGGGGCCGATCGTTTCAACGCCCGACGGGGTGCCGACAACTTCACGCTGGACACGCTTGCCGAGGCGTGCGACTACGCGCATGTGCGCAACCGTCGCATCTACCTTACGGTTAACACCGTCATTCTGCCTGGCGAACGCGAGGCAGCCCTCGAATTGGTGCGGCAGGCGTATAGGCGCGGCGTCGACGGCTTCATCATGCAGGACGTGGGCTTGGCTTCCGAAGTGCATCGCACGCTTCCCGAAGCCGAGATTCACATCTCGACGCAGATGAACACGCATAACGTCGCCGGCCTCGATGCCGCAGTCGAGCTGGGCGCTTCTCGCGTCACGCTTGCGCGCGAAATGGCGCTTTCCGAAGTGGCGAACATATGCGCCGAGGCAACTGCGCGCAATCTGGAAGTCGAGATCTTCGCGCATGGTGCACTCTGCATCTGCTATTCGGGCCAGTGCCTCATGTCCTCGCTCATTGGCGGTCGCTCCGCCAATCGCGGCATGTGCGCCCAGGCTTGCCGCCTTCCGTACCAGCTGCGTAATGCGGCGGTGCGCAAGGACCTTCCCTCTCCGGGCGACCATCTCCTTTCCCCGAAAGACCTCTGCCTGGTCAACAAGCTCGCCGAGCTTGCGCTTTGCGGCGTTTCCTCGCTGAAAATCGAGGGCCGCATGAAGTCCCCCGAGTACGTTTCCTCGGTCGTGGGCGTGTATCGCGCCGTACTCGACCGCGTTCTCGCGTGGATCGAAAGCGGCGCTGCCGAAGGCGAAGACGCCGACATTCCGAGCGAAGTTCGCGCAACGCCCGAGGAAATGCGCGTTCTCGAAGAGGCATTCAGCCGCGGCTTCACCGAGGGCTATCTCGTTGGGGAAGACGACTCCGAAATGATGAGCTATGGCCGTCCCAACAACAGGGGCGTGTTCGCCGGTCGCGTTTCTGCCGTTCATGATGGATGGGTTGTCATCGACCCCGAGGAAGAGATTCATGAGGGCGACGTCTTGGAGTTCTGGACGAATCGCGGTCATTTCGCTCATACGGTTGCTCATCTGGAAACCGCTCGTGGGGGAGTGCGTTTCGCGCTCGATCGTCGCGTGGGGAAGGGCGACCGCGTGTTCCGCGTGCGCAACGCGGAGGCCCAGTTCGTTGACGTGCCGTTCGAGCCCAAGGTTCCCGTTACCGGCTCGGTCGCCATTCGCCTCGGCCAGCCCGTCGTCTTCTCGCTCGTCGCCCCGTCGGGAGCATCGGTGCGCGTAGAGGGTCCCGTCGCCGAGGCTGCTCGCACGAAGTCCATCACCGAAGACGACGTACGCGACCATATCGATCGCTTCGGCAACACGCCCTTCGAGCTTGCCTCGCTCGAGGTCGAGCTCGACGAGGGCATCGGCATGGGCTTCTCGCAAATTCACAAGCTTCGCGCCTCCGCCTCCGAGCAGCTGGAAGAAGCGCTTCTTTCCGAGTACCGCGCCCGTACGCTGCATCGCGCTCCCGCGAAGCCGGCCGTTGCCCGCCGCGCGCGTCGCAACTCGTGCCAGGTCGCCGTTTGGGCGACGAATGCCGCATGCGCACGCGCCGCGAAGCGCGCTGGTGCCGATGCGATTTACGTTCCCGCCGTTAACTACAAGCGCGGGGAATCGCTGGTGGCTGGCCAGATTTCGGGAACCGTCGCGCAGACGGGCTATCCCAAGCAGGCCATCATCGCGCTTCCCGTGGTCGACCACGACCCGCTGAAGGGCACGCGCGAAGAGCGTCTGGGCTTCGATTCCTGGAAATACGTGAAGGCCGACAAGCCCGTGTTCGTGGAAAACCTCAGCCAGCTCGTGCGTGCGCGCAAGATGGGCGCGCATGTGGAAGTTGGCCCGCATGTTCCCGTGGCGAACCCTCTTGCCGCCATGGCGTTGGCGCAGATGGGCGCCGAACGCGTGTGGCTTTCCCCGGAAATTACGCTTGGCCAGATTCAGCAGATTGCCGACGAAACCGACGTCGAACTCGGTCTCTTCGTTAGCGGCGCAACCGAGCTCATGGTTACCGAGCACTGCATGCTCATGAGCCAGGCTCGCTGCAACCGTGATTGCTCGGCCTGTCCGCGCAGGAAGAGCCCGCACTTCCTGAAGGACCGCAAGGGCTTCGAGATGCCCGTCGTCACCGATTGCACGGGCCGCAGCCATATCTACAATGCCGTGCCTCTCGACATTCTGCATGTAGCGCCCGACCTTATCGCCGCGGGCGTGGGTGCGTTCATGGTCGATGCGACTATGATGAACGTCGAGGAGACCACGAAGGCCACGGCGCGTGCCGTACGTGCGCGCGATATTGCCCTGAAGAGCGGAAACGCCGTAGGGAAAACGCCCGATACCACCTCGGGGCACCTGTTTAGGGGCATTTCGTAACTATGCTACAATGCATCGCTAACTAGTAAGTGAAAGGCTATTTGATGCTATCTGCGGAAGAACAATTGCGAATCATCCAATCCGGCGTGGCCGAGATCGTGCCTTCCGAGCTACTGCTCGAGAAGCTGAAGCGCGGCGTGCCCCTGAACGTGAAGCTGGGCGTCGACCCCACCGCTCCCGATATTCACATCGGTCATGCGGTTCCCCTTCGCAAGCTTCGCGCATTTCAGGACCTGGGTCACCGCGTGACGCTCATCATCGGCGACGGCACTGCCCTCATTGGCGACCCTTCTGGCAGGAATAGCACGCGTCCGCAGCTCACGCCCGAGCAGGTCGCGGCGAACGCCCAGACGTATATCGATCAGGCGTTCAAGATTCTCGACCCCGAGAAGACCACGCTCGTTCATAACGCCGACTGGCTCCTCAAAATGAACCTCGAGGACATCCTCAAGGTAACGGGCCAGTTCACCGTGGCGCGCATCCTCGAACGCGATGACTTCCACAAGCGCTACACCAACAACCTGTCCATTGGCGTGCACGAGTTCCTGTATCCCATCATGCAGGCGTACGACTCCGTGGTCATCAAGGCCGACGTTGAACTTGGCGGCACCGACC
Organism: Denitrobacterium sp.; assembly: GCF_056180635.1. Taxonomy (NCBI): domain Bacteria; kingdom Bacillati; phylum Actinomycetota; class Coriobacteriia; order Eggerthellales; family Eggerthellaceae; genus Denitrobacterium; species Denitrobacterium sp. Next base: position 16,323 of record NZ_JAZZJS010000038.1, read on the forward strand.
AGCTGTTCAATTTGCTTGCCGGCCGTGAGCTCATGGAAAAGATGGGCATGGAACCGCAGGTCTGCCTCACGCTCCCGCTGCTGGAAGGCACCGATGGCGTGCGTAAGATGTCGAAGAGCTACGGCAACTACATCGGCCTCACCGATGCTGCTCCCGATATGTTCGGCAAGGTCATGAGCATTCCCGACGAGATGATCGTGAAGTACTATCGCCTCGCCTCCACGGCGAGCGTCGATGAAATCGACGAGATCGAGGCCGGCCTGGCTTCCGATTCGCTTCATCCCAATAAGGTAAAGCGTGCGCTGGCTCGCAACATCGTTGCCGCATACCATGGCGAAGAAGCTGCCGTGGCCGCCGAGGCCGAGTTCGACCGCGTGTTCAAAGAGCATGCCGTGCCCGAGGATATCCCCGAGTTCGCAGCCGACCTCACCCCGAACGACGAGGGCCTGGTGTACCTGGCGAAGCTTCTCGCCGATGCTGGCCTGGCGAAGAGCGCGGGCGAGGCCCGTCGTCTCATCGATGGTGGTGGCGTTAAGGTCAACGGCAAGGCGCTTGCCGCGAAGTCGTATAACGTCGAGCCCGATATGCTGAAGGATGCCGTTATCCAGGTAGGCAAGAGGCATTTCGTCAAGCTTGTATAAGCGAATACGTGCGCTTCCATATACATCGTTCAAGAGCCGGGTTCAGTCGCCCGGCTCTTGCTTTATAAGTGCCTGTATATTGTGGCGCACTGTAAAACCCCCAACATGAGCCCCCGTCTGTGGGTGGTTTGTGGAGCATTCCAAATGCCCTTGAAGCGCCCGGCCGCCGGAGGTACTATGCACAAGCTGCATTTGCAGCGGGGAGTTGCTTCCGCGGGCCCGATGGGCCCATCCAGCGGCCGGCGCCGACGGAACGAAGTTCGAAAAAAATATTTCGAAAAAAGTTCTTGACACGCTCCACTGGAAAGCGTAAAGTAATTCTTCGCCGCTTCGAACGGAACACTTCGAACGGCAGGCGGCGGGAGCCGCACGGAGGACCTTGAAAACCGGATACTGCGATAGGAA